>JACZUR010000007.1 GCA_022573095.1 Gemmatimonadota bacterium
CGGAGGGCTTCCTCGATACTCGACTGATTCCCCCTATAGGTCAGCGCCCAAACGTTCTGAAACCGCGCAATCTGCCCAAGCAGGTTCCAACCTAAGGTATCTTCACCGCCCTTGAATGCCGGCTTACCGGGGGGGCAACAAGCAAAGACGCACGCTAATATTCGATTACCTTCTTGGATCCTTGCATGATCCTGAGAAGCAGGCATCATCGAAACCGACGATAGCATATTGAAAGTGTATCTGTCCCCGGCAAATGAACTACTCTTGGTGGAACCCCATTGTTCACTGGATATCGCCTGGATATCAATATGGTACGCAGATTGATGGGAAAGAGGCTATTATCCGAATCAGAACCAAGGGCATAGCAGTCCTCATACTGTCCTTGTGGGGTGCTTGTCACCGGGGATTTCTCGCCGTTGGTAGTAAGAATCCAAATATGTTGCCAGGGATTCAGCCAGGTCCCTTTGCGACCACCCCTTAATCAGCTCCTTTGACCTTCTGCCCATTAATATTTTGTCCTCTTCCGATAGCTCCATAAGACTTTTGATGCTGGAGGCAAGTGCCTCTACATTCCCATTGGGAAAAATCAGACCGTTGTAGCCGTGCCGTACCAGGTCCTCAGCCGAACCCACCTGGTCCGAAACAATCACCGGTAGCCCAAAACATAGTGCCTCATTGACTACCATGCCCCAAGTTTCTCGTAAAGACGGCAGAACGAAAATGTCTGACGCCGCGTAAAACTTTGGCAGTTCTAACCTGTTTCGGAATCCGAAAAAGTATACTGTATCGAGATTGTGCTCGCCTACATAACGCTCCAACCGTTTCCTGTGTTCGCCGGCACCTATTTTCCGCCGGTTGATTCATACGGCCGGCCTGGCTTCCACGCGATTCTCCACCGGCTCGCAGAAGCCTGGTCGAGCGACCCTGCACGCCTCCGCGCTGGTGCGCGACAGACCGCAGAACATATCAGAGAGCTGCAGCGTCCAACCGGCCCGGGCGAGATTGGTGATGCCGAGTTGGAACGGGTACTGGATCAGTTCTACCAAGAATTCGACGCGGAATACGGAGGATTTGGCGCTGCACCAAAATTTCCTCCAGCAACGGGCCTCTCTCTGCTACTAAGACTTCATAGCCGCCAAGGCGACGAGCGCGCGCTGGCGATGGTCAACAAGACGCTCGAATCTATGGCGAACGGCGGGATACACGATCACATCGCGGGAGGATTTGCGCGATACTCGACAGACCGCAAATGGCTCGTCCCGCACTTCGAAAAGATGCTGTACGACAACGCCTTGCTCAGCCGGGTTTATCTCGAAGCTTACCAGGTAACCCGGAACGGTCGCTTTCGCGACGTGGCCGAGCGTGTCTTGGACTACATCTTGCGAGAAATGACGTCGCCGGAGGGCGGCTTTTACTCCTCCACCGACGCCGACTCTGAAGGAGAAGAAGGTCGATTTTTTGTTTGGACGCCCGAAGAAACAGCTGCCGTGTTGGGCAAGGAGGCCGCCGAGCGTTTCAACGCATACTTCGATATCACGCCGGGAGGAAACTGGGAAGGAAAAAACATCCCAAACACTCCACGGTCGCTAGAGGATGTGGCCGCCACGCTATCCATCGGCAGCGATGAACTAAAGGTGTCGATCAAAGATGCGATAGAAAAGATCTACGATGCGCGCAACAAGCGGACCAAGCCAGGGTTAGACAACAAGATCCTGGCGGCATGGAACGGAATGATGATCGGTGCGATGGCCTATGGATACCGGGTGCTTCGCCGTGAGCGATACCTTGAAGCGGCAGTGCGCGCGGCTGATTTTGTGCTAACCAACCTCGCTAGCGAATCCTTTCCTCTGCTTCGTACGTTGCGGACTGGCAAACCGCACATAGTCGCCCACCTCGAAGATTACGCGCACGTCTGTGAAGGTCTCCTGGAACTGTACGAAGTGTCCGGAAACAGTACATACCGCTCGGCTGCGCGAAGGCTGGCTGATAGAATGGTAGGTGACTATTTCGACAGAGACTCCGGCACGTTCTTCAGCACGCCTTCCGGTGCCAAGCACCTGATCGCCAGATTCCGCAGCGGAACTGATGGAGCTACCCCGTCCCCTTGTTTCGTCGCGGCGCAGGTAGTTGCAAGACTTTCGTACCATTTTGACGAACCGGCGTTGCGAGAGATTGCGACTGCGGTGCTACGCGGGTTTGGCAAGCAGATGAAGGAATATCCGAGGGCATACTGTATGGGGTTGAGCGTCTACGACTTCTTGGCGCGGGGACCCACGGAGCTGGCTCTGGTCACCGATCCTGGCTCACCCGACCTGGAGCTCATGTTGGACGCCCTCGCGCTCGAGTACTTGCCAAATCGAATCCAAGCGATTGGCTATGAAACCGACGACGAGGACAGGCCGCCGCTGCTACGAGCAAAGAACATGGTCGATGGGAAGACGTCCCTCTATGTCTGTCGAAACTACACATGCGCCTCACCCTTAACAGATCCCAACGAAATATCCGGTACACTCGCCAGAATTTGAGTGGCCGAAGTACGCGTTTTAACCTGCGGCTGACGAACCAACGAGCCTTTCCCCATTCGTGCGTGGCCGTACATTGCATGCCACGGCATCCTGCAACTGGAGAACGTCGATGAGCGAGCCCACGTTCGTCTCCCTTCCTAATTATCGCGAGTATTCCGTGGCTGAGACGCAGCAGCGCGCCCAAGAGTTCCTAGCGGAAGTCCGGCGCAGACGTACGGTACGAGAATACTCGAGTCGCCCGGTGTCACGAGACGTCCTTGAGCGTTGTCTCGAGGCCGCAACGACCGCGCCGAGCGGTGCGAATATGCAGCCCTGGCACTTCGTAGTCGTAGGTGACCCCGAACTAAAGAGAAGAATTCGCGAGGCTGCCGAAGCGGAAGAGTATGAGTTCTACCACCACCGAGCGCCGCAAGAGTGGCTGGACGCCCTTGCTCCGCTGGGAACGGACGAGCACAAACCATACCTTGAAGAAGCGCCATTTCTCATCGCAGTGTTCGTTCAGCGGTACGGCACCTTGCCTGACGGCAGAAAAATCAAGCACTACTACGCCACCGAGTCCGTCGGCATCGCGACGGGAATCCTCATCACAGCGTTACATCATTGTGGACTGGTCACTCTGACGCATACTCCCAACCCGATGGGCTTCTTGAACACCATACTCGGCAGGCCAAAAAGCGAGCGGGCATTCGTATTGCTGGTGGTAGGATATCCGCATCCAGATGCCAGAGTTCCCGATATCGGCCGCTACGAAATCGGAGAAAAGGTAGAGTATCGTTAGATTCCGTTTGCTGGAAACTTTCCCACGCTGTGACATGTTTACAATCGTGGAACAATCATCACCCGAAATGCCGTTTGGGCTACGACTATAGAGTATCGGTAGTGAAATCCGGGATAAGAGGTTATTTAGATAGACACGGTTTCCGTACTCGACTTTGGATGCAGGATAATTTCACCCCGCCCCACATGCTGTTTGTAGCGAGAAGTTAAATTGTCGGCCCAAGCAGCTACGATAGCTGGCACTCGTATTGTGCCCGAAGCACTGTCTCGCCACGCGCTTATAGAACGTTTCCAGACTATCCGGAACTTCACAGAACACCTTTGTGATCCTCTGGAGACGGAGGACTATGTCGTGCAGTCGATGCCCGATGTCAGCCCGACTAAATGGCATCTGTCGCATACGAGCTGGTTCTTCGAGAATTTTGTCCTCGACCTCGAGATGCCGAGCTACCGTTCCCCCAAACCCGAGTATGCGTTCTTGTTCAATTCGTATTATGTGCAGTCCGGGGAACGTCACTACAGACCCCACCGCGGCCTGATCACTCGCCCGACCGTAGAGGAAGTTTTCAAGTATCGGCAGCACGTAAGCCAGCACGTGGAAAAACTGATCGACGAGGCTTCGCAGGAAACTGTGGTGCGCATCGCGCCGATCATCGAACTGGGCCTTAATCATGAGCAGCAACATCAAGAGCTCCTGCTGACCGACATAAAGCACGTGTTCTCAGTCAATCCTATGAAACCGGCGTACGCCGAGTCGAAGCCCGTGCAGAGAGCTTCGGCCACTCCGTTGGAGTGGATTCCGTTCGAGAGTGGAGTTCACGAAGTCGGACACTCGGGGGCCTCCTTCGCCTACGACAACGAGGGTCCCCGTCACAAGGTATACCTGGAACCATACGAACTCGGATCCAGGCTGGTCACCAACCGCGAGTATCTCGACTTCATTGAAGACGGCGGTTACGAACGAGCTGAGCTATGGCTAACTGATGCCCGGCCCAAGGTGGATGAAGAGGGATGGAGAGCACCCATCTACTGGGAGAAAGAAGACGCCGGCTGGAGACAGTTCACTCTCGCGGGTATGCATGACCTCGCCGACGACGAGCCGGTTTGTCACCTCAGCTATTATGAGGCGGACGCGTTTGCGAGGTGGGCGGACTGCCGGCTTCCCACCGAAATGGAGTGGGAAGTTGCGGCGGATAACGTCCAATTGGAAGGTAACTTCGTTGACAGTGCCGCGCTTCACCCCACATCGCCCCCCAAGGCAAATTCCGGCACAGTCTCGCAGCTGTTCGGTGACGTGTGGGAGTGGACCGGCAGTCATTACTCTCCGTATCCCGGTTACAAGCCAGCGCCCGGCGCCGTCGGCGAGTACAACGGCAAGTTCATGTGTAACCAGTTCGTGCTCAGAGGAGGTTCATGCGCCACGTCGATCACACATATCAGATCTACCTACCGTAATTTCTTCCCGGCGGATGCACGATGGCAGTTCGCTGGACTTAGACTTGCGAGGAGCGTTTAAGCCCTGGCCGTGCAAAAAACCATAGAACTCGTCGACTACGAACCGAGCACAGATAGTTCTCTGGAAGAGATAATGTCAGGACTCGGACGTAAGCAGAAAGAACTACCTTGCAAGCTGTTTTACGACGAAGATGGCTCTGACCTGTACGAACAGATAACCCAGCTTGAAGCGTATTATCCGACGCGGGTAGAGTCAGCGATCATGCGCAGCAATGTGTCGGAGATCGCTTCTCTGATCGGGCCGCACTCTGCGATCATAGAGTACGGTAGTGGCAGCAGTGAAAAAACCAGAATTCTTCTGCGCGCGCTTGATTCTCCAACGGCCTACATACCGATTGATATTTCGAAGGAACACCTGCTCAGAGCGGCATGTGACATAGCCGACGAGTTCCCCGAGTTGGACGTCCTACCGGTGTGCGCTGATTACCATGAGAACTTGAAGCTTCCCGAACCAGACTCGCATGTGCAAAAAAAGATCGTGTACTTTCCTGGATCCACCATAGGAAACTTCCATCGGGGCGAGGCTCGCGATTTCCTGTCAAGAATACGGCAGATACTGGACGAAGAGGACGGCGTCCTCATCGGTGTAGATCTCGAAAAGGATGTCAGCGTCCTGGAACTAGCATACGACGACCCTGAAGGGGTTACGGCTGCGTTTAACTTGAATATCCTCAGACGCCTCAACAGAGAATTCGGAGCAGAATTTCAATTACACAACTTTACGCATCGCTCTCTCTACAACAAAGAACATTGCAGGATCGAGATGCATCTCGTCAGCAATTTGGATCAGACGGTAGTACTTGATGGTACCAGTATTGATCTGGCACAGGGCGAGACTATCTGGACCGAGTCATCATACAAGTACACGCCGGACAGCTTCGAAAAGCTAACTCGAGAAGCAGGATTCGAGGTTGAGCGCGTCTGGACCGACCCAGATCAGTTTTTCAGCGTTCAATTTCTCAAGCCAAGCCTTTAGAACGGCTTACGACACGCAGAATCTAGTCTCAACCGAGTCTTCCAAATGCTTGTTCGGAAGTCTCGAAAATCCCGGCAGGTACTCCTGAAGAGAATAGAAGTCGAGATCCCCGGCGAGGAGGGCCTCCACGCCCGCCACTGCAGCACTCGCTGCCGATAAGGTCGTCATATAGGGGATTCGATACCGGACTGCGGCGTGCCGGATGTAGGTGTCGTCGATCTTGGAGTTCTTGCCGAGCGGGGTGTTGATAATCAGACATACGGAGTGGTTGTCGCGCTTGATGTAGTCGAGAATATTCGGATTGCCTTCTCCCAATTTTTCTACTGCCTCCACCGGAATGCCATACTCCGCCAGCGCCGCAGCCGTCCCCGAAGTGGCGCAAACACTGAACCCGAGTGTGTGGAGTCTCTTGGCTACCCTGCACGCCGCTGGCTTGTCGCGATCATGCACTGAGACAAATACGAGCCCCGGCTGGCTGGGCAACGGGAATCCCCCCGCCAGCTGCGACTTGGCAAACGCCCGCCCGAAGTCCCAGTCGATCCCCATCACCTCACCGGTCGACCGCATCTCCGGACCCAGTACCGGATCGGCCTCGGGAAAGCGATCGAACGGAAAGACAGCTTCCTTTACCGCCACCCTCCGAACCGGCGGAGACGACGACACTCCCAACTCGTTGAGACTGTGACCGACCATGGCCAGCGTTCCCAGCTGAATCCACCTGACCCCCGTCGCCTTCGAAACAAAGGGCAGAGTGCGGGAGGCCCTTGGGTTCACCTCGAGCACGTAGACTTCGTTGTCTTTCACCGCGATTTGCACATTCATCAGACCGCGAATCGCGAACCGGTGAGCCAGTTTCTCGGTAATGTCACGGAGATGAAGGAGAAGTTCAGGAGGTGCATGGAACGGAGGAATCGTACAGGCAGAGTCGCCAGAGTGAACACCCGCTTCTTGGATATGCTGCATTACTCCGGCAATTACAGTTTTCTCTCCATCGCTTACGGCGTCGACATCGTACTCGAACGCATCCTCTAGGAAGGAGATCAACTCAACCGGGTTGCCAGGGCCAAACGGTACGTCCCCATTCAAGCAATCGCGCAGCCCGACCTCGTCATATACGACTTGCATTCCCCGGCCACCCAACACAAACGACGGACGAACCAAGACAGGATAGCCGACCTCCCCGGCCTTGGAGCAAGCCTCTGCTACGTCTTCCGCCGCGGCCGCCTTCGGCATAAGGACACCGAGTTCAGCCAGCGTATCTTGAAACGCCCTCCGATCCTCGGCCAAAAAGATCTTGTCCACCGCCGTGCCGAGAATGGGTACGCCAAGTTTGTCCAACTTGTCGGCAAGTTTGAGAGGAGTCTGGCCGCCGAGCTGCACAATGACTCCCAGAGGATCTTCGACGCGGCAGATGTTGAGGACGTCCTCGAGAGTAAGCGGTTCGAAGTAGAGCACATCGGCGGTATCGTAATCGGTAGACACTGTCTCCGGGTTGCAGTTCACCATGACTACTTCGTGTCCCGCGTCCCGGAGAGCCATGCAAGCTCGTACGCAACAGTAGTCGAACTCTATTCCCTGACCGATCCGATTCGGTCCCGCACCAAGAATTACGATCCGCTGTTTTGATCCGCGCGATGCTTCGTCCTCAATACCGTCATAAGTCGAGTAGTAGTAGGGGGTAAACGCTTCGAACTCCGCCGCGCAGGTGTCGACTGTCTTGAATACGGGATGCACGCTCAGAGTAGATCTCAATTCTCGGATCCGCGACTCTGAAACTCCCATGTAGTGTGCGATCTGGCTGTCCGAGAATCCGTGCGCTTTCGCCTCTCGCATTTCCTCGGCTGTCACGGTATCGACGGACATCTTTGAGATGCAGTCCGACTTGTCGATCAACATCTTCATCTCGTTCAGGAACCATGGGTCTATGGCGGTCAACTGTCTGAGATCGTCTATGCAGGCCCCGCTGTGAAGCGCTCCCGCGAGATCTCTGTATCGTGCCGGGGTTGGCCGTCTCAACCGCTCCAGCCAGTCGATCTCATCCGGCGACGGATCGTCGCCGTCGAAAGCAAAACCCGACCGACCGTCCTCGAGTCCACGCAGCGCCTTTTGCAGGGCTTCCCGGAAAGAACCACCTATAGCCATCACCTCACCCACGGAGCGCATTCTCGTTCCAAGTGTATCGTCTGACTCCGGGAACTTATCGAAGTTGAAGCGCGGAGCTTTCACGACTACGTAATCGAGCGCCGGTTCAAAGGCAGCAAGTGTTTCGCGTGTTATTGCGTTCTCGATCTCGTCGAGGGTGTAGCCGATCGCGAGTTTCGTGGCTACGCGCGCGATGGGGAAGCCGGTCGCCTTGGAAGCCAGCGCCGAAGAACGCGAAACTCGGGGGTTCATCTCGATGATAACCATGCGCCCCGACTCGGGATCGACGGCGAACTGCACGTTGCTTCCACCTGTCGCAACACCAATAGCGCTCAAGCACTTCAGGGCGGCATCACGCATACGCTGGTATTCTCGGTCGGTCAACGTAAGGGCCGGTGCGACGGTGAGGCTGTCACCAGTATGAATCCCCATCGGGTCTACGTTCTCGATGCTGCAGATGACGACAGCGTTATCCGCGCCATCACGCATCACCTCCAGCTCGAACTCCTTCCACCCTGCGAGTGATTCCTCGACGAGTACCTTGCCGACGGGACTGCGGTCGAGTCCCTCTTGCACCAGCCGATCAAAATCTGCGTCAGTGGCAGCGAAACCGCCCCCTTCTCCGCCAAGAGTGAAACTTGGGCGTATTACTACGGGCAAACCGATTCCTGGCAGCCAGGTGCGCGCCTCCTCGACCGATGACACCTCACAGCCGGTTGCAACATCGATGCCGGCTTCGCGCATGGCGCTCTGAAACTCCGCGCGCGATTCAGCCCGGTTGATGGCCGCGATATCGGCGCCGAGACACTCCACCCCGTACTTCTCCAACACTCCCGCTTCGCTGAGTTTGACCGCGAGATTGAGAGCTGTCTGTCCGCCCATCGTCGGCAGAAGCGCGTCCGGCCGCTCGCGCTCGATGATGCGTTCGATCACCGACGGGACCAGGGGCTCGATATAGGTGGCGTCCGCGAATTCCGGGTCGGTCATTATGGTGGCGGGATTTGAGTTGACGAGTATTACGTAGAAGTCTTCTTCCTTTAGCGCTCGAAGGGCTTGAGTACCTGAATAGTCAAATTCACATGCCTGGCCGATCACTATGGGACCGGCGCCCAACACTAAGATCCGGTCTAGATCATCGCGTCTGGGCATTCACCATTTCGGAAGGCGACTCGGCGGCGGCGGCGGCGTCCACGGTCGCGAGGAACGCGTCGAAGAAGATATCGTGAGCATCGTGAGGGCCGGGTGAGGCTTCGGGATGAAACTGGACCGACATGACCGGGAGTGTTCTGTGACGCATGCCCTCGACCGTGCCGTCGTTGAGGCTAACATGTGTGAGTTCGAGTTGAGCCCGTTCCATGGTATCGGCGCTCACAGTGAATCCATGATTCTGACTAGTCACGAACACCCGGCCGGTTTCGAGCACCTTAACGGGATGATTCGCACCCCGATGTCCGAAGGGCAATTTTTCAGTCTTCGCCCCACAAGCCAGCGCCAACAGTTGATGACCCAGGCAGATTCCTCCCAGCGGCACCTTGCCGAGCAGTTTCCTGATCTCAACTACGATGGGTTCACACGCGGACGGGTCGCCCGGGCCGTTGCTCAAGAGCACACAGTTGGGGTCGAGTGCAAGCACCGCTTCCGCACTCGTGTGCGAGGGAACGATGGTGACCCGCTGCCCGCGCGCGGCGAGTTGCCGGGCAATATTGGACTTGAGCCCAAAATCATAGAGGACTACATGAAGCTCCCTCCACCAACGCTGAACGCCGCGGCGGGTTAGGTCATACCAATCGTCCACAGCACTGGAATCAGTCCAATCCTCGGAGGCATCCCGGCTCACGGCACCGGTGAAGTCCTGGCCGACCACGCCAGCGGACTCGCGTGCAAGTCGTAATAGTTCACTTTCATCTATTCCGGAATCGCTGGTAAGCGCACCTCTCATCGCGCCCAGGCCTCTCAAATGCTTCGTCAGTGCGCGCGTATCTATGCCCTCGACGGCAACGATGCCACCGTCCTTTAGCCACGTGCCGAGATCTACTTTGCTTCGGTGGTTGCTCGGCTTTGCCGATAGGTGACGGACAACGAACCCGCGAATCTGAAGCTTCCCGGATTCGGCGTCCTCAGGCGAGACACCGTAAACGCCGACTTCAGCTGTGGTGAGACAAACTATTTGACCATGGTAGGAGGGATCGGTGAGGATTTCGGTGTAGCCGGTCATGGAAGTATTAAAGCAGACTTCACCGGTGACAGTACCGGGAGCGCCACAGGATCGACCGATAAAGAGTCGACCGTCTTCCAGTATTAGGCGAGCAGTTTCTATCGGCCCTCCTTCCTCACCAGCGGTTTCATCCGCCAAGCAATATAGCACCCCCCACAAGGCCTCCGCGGCAAACCACGCCATGTACGAAGAGAACAAGACCGGCCATATTTCGCGCTGGTTTTTCGAGTCGACTTCTCTCGCATCGGAGATACATGGGACGTTCCTTCGATACAGCCGGCACTCGACTTTTGGCAATCTGGACCAGACTGAGTCCGCTACCCGGGGTTCGCTGGCTATTCAACCTCTTTCTGTGGTTCATGATTCCTTACACCGGGACGATCAAACCCCGCGTATTGGAGCTGCGACCCGGATACGCAAAGATCGCACTCCGCGACAGGCGCCGAGTCAGAAACCACCTGAACTCGATTCATGCCATAGCCATGGCCAACCTCGGAGAAGTGGCAAGCGGACTCGCGATGAGCGTCGGCCTCCCAACGAACATTCGAGGCATTCCCATCAGAATTTCAATCGAATATCTGAAGAAAGCGCGGGGAACTCTTATCGCTGAGAGCCGGCCCGATATCCCACCTGTAACCACCGAAATCGATCACATCGTCGAGGCGGAGATCCGCGACGGTGCCGGTGACGTGGTTGCACGACTTTCGGCAACATGGAAGCTCAGCCCCCGTTGACCGCCAGTCCTGTCCGCACCCCGTTAGCCACGCCTTTTACCGAGAAGGTAGGCATTCGAGTGCCGATTATCTGCGGTGCGATGTACCCGTGCAGTAATCCTGAACTCGTGGCTGCTGCTTCGGAGGCCGGTGGGATTGGCGTGGTACAGCCAGTTTCTCTGACATTCGTACATGGCTACGACTTTCGCGAAGGCTTGCGTTTCATCAAGACTCTCACGTCGAAGCCCATCGGCATGAACGCGCTGATCGAGAAATCATCTAGATCTTACCATGCGCGCATGGAACAATGGATCGACATTGCGCTGGAAGAGGGTGTTCGTTTCTTCGTTACATCGCTTGGCAAACCCGGTTGGGTAGTCGACAGAGTAAGCCCTAGCGGTGGTGTCGTGTACCACGACGTCACCGAACGCAAGTGGGCGCTCAAAGGACTGGATGGCGGTGTCGACGGCTTCATGGCGGTGAACCGACGTGCAGGAGGGCACGCGGGACCAAAGAGTAAGGAAACTCTGTTCACAGAACTGGCAGACCTCGGAGTGCCGTTGATATGCGCCGGCGGAGTTGGATCGGAAGATGATTTCGTAGCAGCGCTGCGTATGGGTTATGCAGGCGTGCAGATGGGGACTGCATTCATTGCTACGTCGCAGTGCACAGCATCCGACACTTATAAGGAAGCGATCGTGGCAGCGAGCGAGAACGATATCGTGCTCAGCGAAAGAATTACGGGCATCCCGCTGGCCGTGATAGACACACCCTACATACGGAAACTGGGCTTGAAGGCTGGACCGCTTGCCAGGTGGATGCTAAGGGGTAGAAAACGAAAACATCTGATGCGATTGATTTACACGCTTCTTTCGGTCTGGCGTCTGAAGCGCTCGGCCCAGGGCAAGGGAAGGGCGAAAGAATTCTGGCAGGCAGGCAGGAGCGTATCGGGAATATCCCGGATACGCCCCGCCGGCCAAATTGTCAGGGAGTTCGCGGACGCAGTTATCGAGTCAGGGAAATGATGCTCGCCATTCTCAGCGAGTGAACGTTGCCCCCAGCGAAACTCCCTCGATGTCGAAGACCCCGAAACTCAGATTGAGTGCTAACCGAGGGCTCAGCTTCAGGTCAGCGCCCAGTCCGAGTGTAAAGTTAAGTTCGGTGCTGGGAACATCACCGGCTGTGATGAACAGTGTAGGCTGAACGTAGGGCACGAGCACGACCTGCGAGTTCTCGAACGTCACCTGCCGTCCGAGCGAAAGACCGGCCGGGATGTACAAGACCGTGCCGCCATTGCCCGACTCGAGCCCGAAACCAAGGATCACGGCCCCGTCGAGAGGGAACTTCCCATCGTGGGTAAGAACACGCTGCCGGGCGCTTGCACCGATGACGACAGTGGCATCCAGTACAGCCGAGCTAGGATCGAAGATCCCGCCCCGAAACCCAATGTCCCACTTCCCACGACCAAATCGGTACCGGCCCTCTATCGCCGTGCCGTCTAGGCCGCCGCCGCCATCGCGGAACGTGAGATTGCCCCCGACCTCATGATTGCTGAAGGTCCGGTACGGAGCGCTGAAAGACGGCTGCCCGGTCTCCTGTGCGTGTGCAATGCCCACCGAAACGATAACCGCCACAATAGTACCGACAACAATTCTCTTCCACATTTGACACCTCTTCCCCTAACGTCCAAACGGTTCATCCCAAGAAACAGAACGGGTAGAGTATATCCTAGAAAAGAAGGTGTCCAGAATCGGTGTTGCGGGTCACACTACTGGCGCGGCCTGCGGTTCTGGAACTGTTGCTGCCGCTCCGCGATCATCTCCGCCACCCACTCTTGCTGTTCTACGCCGAGCAGATCGTTTACCTGAGTCATGGCGCTATCGCTATTCGATCGGAGTTGCTCCCTTATCGGCCGCATCCGCTCTCTCATACTGCTGAAGTCGCCGCCTGCACTCCGTCTCAACTCCTGCATCTGTTGCATAATCGGCGCGTTCTTCTCGTCCAGCTCCGCCCCAATCTCCGCTATCAGTTCTATCTGTTCGTCGCTCAAGAAGAGTTCATCCGCCCCGTCGAGCACCATCTGAACGGGGCTCGGGGGCGCCTGTCTGAACTGGCGCCGCTGTCCCCGCTGGGCCGAAAGAGGGGTAACAGCCAACGTAAGCAGCAACACGGCAAGTCCGTAAGCAACGCGGGTCATGCTAAACTCCTTCTGGTTTTGCAAAGCTGTACAACTGGACGTACTAACACATATTGACGTGTTCTGCCGGCGATAGTTAACGCGCGGCACCGGCTGACTACACACGGTGGTGGCCTGGGTGAGATCAGAGGAAGTCGCCGGTAAACTGGCAGAATTGATGCCGTTCAACCCATCCCCTCGTGGAGGAAGCCCGCGAAGCGCTGGCCAGATTCGGCGGGGAGCGGCAGCCACCTCAACAGGCTTGCCCTAAACTTCTTCCTTCAACACCAGCACCGGGTCCACCCGCGTCGCGCGGCGCGCCGGCAGGTACGCCGCCAGGAAGGCCACCACCGTAAGGAACACCACCGCTCCGGCGTAGACCGCCGGCTCCATTGGGCTCACCTGAAACAAAACAGACTCGAGGTAACGGGTAAGGCCGGCTGCGCTTGCGAGTCCGATGCCGATCCCCGTCGCGACCAGGACCATGCCCTGGCCCAGAATGCGCTTTAGTATGTCGCTGTTCTGCGCGCCGAGGGCAACACGGATGCCTATCTCCCGAGTGCGTTGTGCGACCGTGTACGACATCACACCGAAGATCCCGATACCCGACAGCGCAAAGGCGACCGCGCCAAACAGAATCAGCACGGATTGCAATGCTCTGCTAGTCGACAGTTGATTGTCCACGTACCGTTCCATCGTGCTGAGTTGCGAGACGGGAACTTCGCTATCGATCTCGGCGACCTCACCCCTCAGCGACTCGGCCAGACTGGTGGGGGGAACCACAGTTTTTACGATTACGTTCATGGCCATCCCCCACCGTGCACCGCTCTGTGTCACAGGGACGTAAACCTGAATGCGCGATGGTGATTGTAGTTCGTAATGTCGCACGTTCCGGGCTACACCCACGACCGTAAGCAGATCAAATTCTTCGTTGTTAAATGGTAGATTGACCTGTTTTCCGACAGCACTCTCTCCGGGCCAAAACCGCTCTGCCATAGTCTCGTCGATGATTGCCACGAGAATCGTTCCATCCCGATCAGCGTTGCTAAAGGATCTTCCCTCGAGCAAAGGCACTCCGAGAACAGCGAAGTAGTCAGACGACACTATACCAAACAGCACGGACGGAGCTTGCTCTCTGTCGAACGGAACATCGGCTGGAAAGATGCTCATTTCCCATGATCTGTCGGCGAGCGGGAGCAGCAAGGTGACAGCGGACGCGGTAACGCCCGGAAGCGCATCCACTCGTTCAAGCAGTTCCTCCTGAAAACCGAGCCAACTCTCTTTGGTTGTATAGGTTTCCCGCGGAAGGGTGATTCGCGCCGCGAGTACATTTTCAGCTTCGAATCCCTTGTCGACGTTAGTGAGTTCTTGCAGAGCACGCATCATCAGACCGGCGCCGACGAGGAGCACCAGTGCCAGCGCAACCTCGGCGATCACCAACACAGACCTAGTGCGATTACCTCCCCCATCAGAACCACGACCCTGGTTTCTCAGCTCGTTGTATAGCTCGAGCTGTGAGTTGCGCAGGGCGGGCAGGATACCAAAAGCCACGCCGGTAACGACCGACAGGACTGCGGCGAACGCAAGTACGCCGCCATCTATTGCTACGCGGTCGAGCAGCGTCGACGACAAATTACCGGCCAACAAAGATGTGATCATCGGTAACGACACGTAGGCCAACGCAATCCCTGCCACGCCTCCTATACCCGATATCAGCAGGCTCTCCACCAGTTGCGCGCGAACGAGCGCACGGCGACCCGCACCGAGCGCCGACATGACGGCCAGATCTCTGCGTCGAGCTTCGCCTCGGGCCAATAACAGGTTCGCCACATTCGCAGTCGAGATGAGCAGTACGAACACAACCGCACCGACGAGAATCCAAACGCTTGACCTCACGTTACCTACGTAGAAATCGTTGAGAGATCTGATTTCAGCTACGGCGACGTCTTCACCTTCCAGTTCGCGAACCTCACGACCGACTCTATCCATGTCGCTCTGCGCAGCCTGTGAAGTCACCCCCGGAGCGAGCCGTGCTATTGCTCGAGTGCCAAACGAACTTCCCCGGTTGTCCCACGGCAGCCTCTCCGCCATGACACCCATTGGGAAATAGGCGTCAACACCAGCATTCGGAAAACCCACACCCCGATCCAGAACGCCCACAACCGTAACCGGCGCGTCCTGCAACGTGATCGTACTTCCGACGATAGCCGGATCTCCACCAAACGTTTGTTGCCAAAACCCGTGTGAAAGCACGACGATGTTTTCAGCGCCTGGTTCCGTTTCAGGGGCAGGAATGACGCGACCCAGAGCAGCGTCGATTCCTAGCACCGCAAAGAAGTCGCCCAGAACCGCCCGGCCGCGAATGATTTGCGCCGGCCCTTCGCCGCTTAGCGTCAGATCCCATCCCGTCGAGGCACCGAAAGAGCTGAACGACCGGTTGCGGTCGCGCCAGTCGATATAGTTTGGGATGGAAAGCGAGATATGAAATCCCCGCGTCCCCATTACGTCGAGGGTCACGAGCCTATCGGGATCCTCGAATGGAAGCGGTTTGAGCAACACCCCCCGCACCACGCTATAAATGGCAGTGCCGCCACCGATTCCCAGCGCTATCGTAATTATCGCTGTCGTCGCAAAGCCGGGCTTTTTTACGAGCCTACGAAAAGCTTGTCTCAGGTCTTGCAAGATTGTTGTCATTGTTCTCACCATACCGGTCGAAAGGAGTCTCGATGCCATGTTGGAGCCGTATATGGTTGGACGGTAGGGAGACGAAAATGGTTGAGGTGGGTTGGCAGTTTCATTGTGAAACGGACCCGCCGGTTACGCCCGGGTCGGAAGGTCCGGCTATTAGCTGAGGTTAGATCGGTGAAGGGTCGACTCAACTTAGCCGAAGCTGGTGCGTCAAACGTGATGCTTCCGTACGTGTTTCACACTCACGCCCCCCCACCTCACGACTTGCAGCGACCTAGCGAGTCCGTCCCGTGAGGATTCCCGCTCGTAGTTCGCGCGCTTCGGCAGAAGCAGTGGGATCTTCATAGATCTCAACCCGAGAGACCTCTGAGAAAGCGAGCACCGCTTGCAACGTGAGCGTTTCAGAGCCGCGCCTGACGACGACTTCGTATCCGGTTCCCGCGGCCTCGTCATTGAACCTGGCCTGGAATCGCCGAACATACCCGAGATCTTCAACGCGAATGCCGCCGATACGGAGCAATCGGTCCCCCGATTCCACACCGGCGGCGGCGGCTGGGCTACCCGGCGTTATGCCGGTTATCAGCACGCCTTCATCGTCTTCGTCAAGAGAGATACCAAGCCGCGGCACGAGGGTAGTCGTCCGTTCTATGGATAGACCAATCGTCTCGAAGACTTCCTCGTACGGATACTCCTCGCGACCATCTATGAATCGTTCGTAAAAGTCTTCAAACCGGCGACCCCCCGTGACGTTTCTAACGGCGCGCCACCACTGCTCATTAGTGAAACCACTCCCCTGTTTGTATGTAGTGTGGTAGATCTCCCGCATCACATCGTCGAGCGATTTTCGGTTGTCGGTCATGTTCCGGATCGCAACGTCGAGCATCAGACCTGCAAGCGAGCCTTTGTCGTAATAGATGTATTCGGTCCCGTCAGTCGGCCCAATCCAGGTCGACAGGGACGCATCCTCCAGTGCAACCGCCGGCGTGCTCATAACGTTGGAGATCTTTCCAGACGTAATCTGGTAGAAGAGTTGTCGCGGCATTATTCCGCTCCGAACCATCACCAGGTTGGCGTAATAATCCGTAATTCCTTCGCTGATCCAGAGCAGCTCCGTTGGTTGCGCGGTACCGTAATCGTACGGCACCATCTGCTGGGGTCGTAACCGTTTCACGTTCCAGGCATGGAACATCTCATGAGCCGTAATCAGGGGCAGCACGGGGCTTCCCATAAACTGGTTCGCATAGATTCCCACATGTGAATTCTGGTGTTCCAGTGCGCTCCCGCCAGGTAAGTCCGGTCTGAATACGATCAGCGTCGTATAGGTTTCCCAGGGAATTTCCCCAAAGACCGCGGCCTGGGGAGGAACCATGAGTTCGATTTGGCGCCAGAGGGTCTCACGACTCTCGCCCACCATTGCTCCTTCAGGATAGGTAGCCAGGCGGTACAACTTGTCGTCAAATTCCAAGCTGTCGTAGTCAAACCGCCCGATGAAGACAGGCATATCTACGAGGTCGTGGAAATTCTCCTCTGCAAAAGTTCGAGGAGTACCAGTTGAGTGCATTCCGGTAGCAACGAGCCAATCGTCTTCGGTATTGACGGTTACTTGCGCGGAAAACTGTAAGTCTGAATCCTCCGGGTATAGAAAAACGTTTGTCCCGTTGAAGAACGCGAAGTCAGGCTCCAACCATGTCATGCCGTTGTCGAGTGTGTCTGCGAGAAAATCGAAACTTACGGTCACAACCCCCGGACCTACTGGAGAGATTCTCCAGGTATCGAAGTCGACCATGTCCCACTGTACATCCCTACCCCCGGATGTAACCTCAAAATCAGCTACATAACGCGCGAAATTCGAGATTTCGTAGGAACCGGGCGTCCAAATAGGGAGAGACAGCCTTACGGGCCTTTCGCTGTCAGTCCGAAACGACATGGAGACGTGCAATCGCCCGTTTCGGGCATTCTCCGCGTTGTAGGTCACATCATAGCGTACATCCGTTATCGACACTTCCAATGACTGCTGGTTGAGAGTTCCTGGCGAGAACAGCGCCAACAACAGAGTTCCTAAGAGTTTGAACTTATTCGTCATCTACCTATTTCCTTGATCCGTGAAAAAGTGCTCGTTTGCGTCTTCTATACCGTGGAGTCGCCGCTTTGTTGCCAGCGTGAGACATCGGGAATCCGGAACTCTTCCATGAATCGTACACACCGGTACGTGAAGCGTCAGGCGGTGCTCGCACATCGAGCTGCCTCTGGTCGGGAACTTGCGGTCCCGGCCGGACTATTAAGACGAACGCGGTAAGATCTTGGCGGTACGGGCCGCACACGAAGGGACTTTATCAATCACATGCCGGTCCTCTCTCACTCAATATCGAGATTGTCTCTACTGGCAACTATCGGTACTACGGCTTTGGTCGGTGCGTGTTCGGACCCGGCACCTCGAGAGCCTCCATCTTTCAGACTGGATATCTCCGGACCCATAACTAAACGGCTTCAGGGCGACGTTGCCGTCTTCGGCGTGGACACAAACGAAACGCGCGGCACGATTACCTGGATACTGACTCTAAGCGTGGAAGGCGAAAACGGTGTTGAGGGAGTCGACTTACTGATGCCGGGGTTAGGTCCTCGTGAGGGTTCGTTTCGCATCGGCCACATCGATGGCCCCACATCACTGCGAGGCGGTGAAGTAGGTGCTGTCTTGGCTCTGGACGCGACGGACGGAATAACGAGGTTTGAAGGAACATCGGACTCCGGGCTATTGACTGTATTAGTAGACTCGGTCGACGCAATGGTAGGGAGCTTCAACCTCACTGCTTCGGGGGTGCTGTTCTCGGCAACGAGCGCCAGTATGGTTCGAATCCAAGTTTCAGGTGATTTTAGGGCTGTCCCCGGAGAGATCGTAGCCCCTTAGTTCAGCAGCAAATTTGCCCACGCCAGATCTGTGCATACCTTCAATGCTCGGTACATCAAACCGGGTCTGGAGTTGTCATGAGTCTACCCTTTTCGCGGTGCGTGGACGCTTCGATACGCACCTCAACCCTGGTACTGCTGTTTGTCGCGATCTTCACGGTCTCCCCAGCCGCCTCCCAATCCAGAATCTCAGACGTTGAACAGGAAATTGTCGAGTACATAGAAGCCAATGTGGATGGCGCTATCGATCTGCTAGAACGTACGGTCAACATAAACAGCGGAACCATGAACTTTGCCGGTGTGCGTGAAGTCGGGCACATCTTTCGAGCCGAGTTGGACCAACTTGGTTTCACAACTCGGTGGATAGACGGAGCTCCTTTCGAACGAGCCGGCCATCTCATTGCCGAACGCCGGGGATCCGGACCTGGCATCCTCCTGATTGGCCATCTCGACACAGTGTTCGAGGAGGACAGCCCATTTCAACGATTCGAGCGACTATCCGATTCCGTCGTCCGAGGCCCCGGTGTTATCGATATGAAGGGTGGCAACGTAATCATCGTGCTAGCGCTACAATCGCTGCAATCGGTCGGGCTCCTCGAGGACTTGAACATTGCGGTGGTGTTACACGGCGACGAAGAGCAAAGTGGAGCACCTCTCAGTCTCGCCAGGCAGACGTTGGTGCAGCTGGCTCAAACGGCCGACGTTGCGATCGGCTTTGAAGACGGAGACGGCAACCCCGAAACGGCGGTCATTGCAAGACGTGGATTCACTGGATGGCAGCTCAACGTCCGGGGACGCAGGGCCCATTCGTCCTTGGTGTTTAGCGACGACATCGGATTCGGCGCGGTTTATGAGAGTGCGCGCATATTGAACGATTTTCGTGAACAGCTCGTTGGAGAGAGATATCTCACTTTCAATCCCGGAATTATCGTGGGCGGTACCACGATCGACTTTGATTTAGAGCAGAGTCGGGCATCAGCTTTTGGCAAAACCAATGTGATCGCCGAAAGCACCACAGTCGCCGGGGATCTGCGCACGATCTCGAGAGAGCAGTTGGAGAGTGCGAAGACTCGAATGCGGGCTATCGTATCACAAAACCTTAGCCACACTTCCGCCGAGATTGTTTTCGAAGACTTGTATCCGCCCATGGCTCCCACGGACGGGAACCAACAGCTCCTGACAATGGTCGATCAGGTAAGTAGAGATCTCGGATATGGCCCGGTCGAGGCAGTTGACCCGGGAGCTGCCGGAGCTGCCGACATTTCGTTCGTCGCAGACCATGTCGAGATGGCAATCGACGGGCTTGGGCTGATGGGCGATGGCGGCCACACGCTGAGTGAAACGGCGGACCTGCGAACTCTGCCGATGCAGGCCAAGCGAGCTGCCATACTCATTCACCGACTAAGTCGCGATAACAATTGACCAACCGACCCTAGTCCCGCGGCGCCCTGAGTGACCGCGCCTGAGAGGGTCTCGCAGACCGTGAACCCAGGCGCGGTCGACTCGCCGCCAGTTATGACTCTACCGTCACAACAACACCCACTGCGTGAGGCCAAAGAGCGTCAGCAGCCCCAGTGTGAGTACGGTCCACTTCGCCGTGCGTGCGCTACGCGACCTCCGTTTGCTACGGCTCCACTCGGCCATATAGTAGCTTGCGCGATGTGATGGCGGGTTGTTGCATCGAACTGCGGGTTGAGAACCAGGATACCTGGCAGGTTGGGCTCGGTCTGATAGCTCCAGAGGCGTCACACCCTGAAGATCACCGATCAACTGGTCAACGACATTCGTTTCCCAGTTCGGCCCGGTTTTCGTGCGGATCATCATATCCAGCGTTTCCTCCAACGCTGAATGATCAGGACACCGCCGACGTTACCTCAGCGGGCTAACTTGCGCCCAAACTAACGGACTGCGATCGCCTTAACTGTGATCTAGCACACATTACGAGAAGAGCTGTCACGTGTGCGGATTCCCAGAACGCTCACCCCGGCTCCGTGACGACCGCATTGCCGAAGGCCAGCACTTCCGCGGCGCCACCCATCACGTATGCCGTTGTGAAACGCATATCCGTTACGGCATTCGCCCCAAGTTGCTCCGCCTCCGCAGCCATTCTGTCGAGGGCCTGTTCGCGGGCCTCACCCATCATCTTTGTGTACTCTTCTATCTCGCCTCCAATTATGTGCTTTAACACTGCAAGTATGTCGCGTCCTGCGTGTCTCGCTCTTATCGTGTTTCCACGCACCAGACCCAGGGTCTTGACGACTCTTTGGCCGGCTATGGAAGATGCTGGAGTCATTATAAT
>JACZUR010000144.1 GCA_022573095.1 Gemmatimonadota bacterium
AGGTCACGGCGGCGCTGGACGACTGCCAGAAGCGTGGCGTCATTCCTCCAGCGGTGAGAGATCATCTCAATAAGAGGCTGGGTCTGGTTTAGAATCCGGACTCCGCGTTTTCGGATCGACGCACTCAGTCCAGAGTAATCCTCGCCCAGTCCCAGCCGTACATCCCCCTGTCGTTCACCGCCCGCACGAAGATTCCCGTTCCTGGTGGGGCATCCTCGATTGTGACTTCGTACGTGGTCGTACTCAGTTCTCGGCGTCCGTGTTCGCCGGCAGGTCCATACGTGACCAAATAGTGATCTATGTCAGCTTCCGGTGCGGGGTCCCATGTAATGTCCGCTGAATTTCCCAGGCGCCGGGTCACCCGCAGCCCGTTTATTCTGGACGGGCTCGACGCCAACAGCATGATAGACGCAATGTTGGTCTTTGTAGTGGCCACGATGAGGTCCTGGTCGATCGTGGGCAGCCGATCGCTGGCCTGATGGTAGTTTGGGTTACCGAGCACCGGATACGACCCGATGCCACCAACTATATCACCATACACCTCGTAGTAAGCGTGCGCGTCGGTGAACTTGTAATACTTGGCATCGTATGTGATCAGATCGGAGAACAGAAATGCAGCAGCGTGCTGGAGGTCGCGAATGCCGGCGTTGGAGTATCGAATCGTATTATCGATACGTCCATCACCGGACCAGCCGACCATATCGTTGTTGAGCGCACCGACGATGCCCAGACTATCCGCAACCGCGCGCCGCATGAACTCTCTGCTGCCCAGTAAGCCGGCTTCCTCGCCGGTGAAGAAGGCAAACTTCACAGTGGCGGGGAGCGGGTGATCCGCCAGGAGGCGTGCCGTTTCAAGCAGCACGCTGGTGCCAGAGGTGTTGTCGTCGGCGCCAGGCCCGCGACTCACCGAGTCGAAGTGACTACTTACGACGTAAGTCACGTCGGGATGTACAATGCCGGGAAGAGTCACGATTACGTTGGCAGTGCGGATACTGTCTCGCGGTTGGAACCACTGCAACTCCGGCTCGTAACCCCACCGTCGCAGGGTCTCGGCGAGGTATTCGATCGCCATCGCGTTACCCGGTTGCGTGATGTACTTGGAACCGAACGAAAACATGCGTTCCTGATACTCATACAGGTCAGCCGGTGACACTTCGGTCGTGATCTCCTCCACGGTTCGCGCCACGGGTGCAAACATTGCTTCACCTATTTCCCTAAGGTGAATCTCGGAAGCGAGGTTATCCTGGATGCGCTCAACCAGCTCGGCATGTCCCACTTTTTGATCCAGGTAAAGCAGGTAGACTCCGCGTTCCGGAGATACGGTGTCGCCGTCCCGCTCTGACACGATGAGTATCTTGGATCCATCAGGGCTCACGGCCCACTCATACTCGGGAGCTATGGTGCGCACCGTGTTGTTGTGGAAGAGTTTTGTCGTGGCGCCGGTGGAGAGGTCGTGCAAGAACGACCGTCGGTGTCGACCTTCGCCCCTCACAGTGAGCAAATGAGTGTCGGTCACGAACCGAGGGAAAATGTCGTGCTGGACATGGTTGGTGATGCGCACTTCGGACGAGCCTTCAGAGTTGGTAACGAACACCTCGTAGTTCCCTGCGACACGCCGCTGGTAGGTAATGCGGGTTCCGTCAGGTGAATAGCGCGGATACCGAATTGGCGAATCCGACTGCGCCAGAGTGTGTGTTGACAGGTCGCCGGAAAAATCAGTCGATTTCAGGAAGTACGTGCTGTCTTCAAGAACTGAATAGACTACAGCCGATCCGTCCGCTGCCAGGCTCTCATCCACACCTGTGATGGAATGTTCTTCGCCGGACTCGATGTCCAACAGCGTAAAGTTGCGATTGCCTCGCCGGTAAAGCATGTAGCGATCACCGGGCACAGCCTGCAATCCGAGTCTGAGACCGCGCGTGTCTGTGAGCTGTTCCGCGTCCTCTGAAGCGACATCCATGCGGAACAGGTTGAAACTGATTCCGTTGGTTCCCTCCGGCTGGCCCGTGAAAAAAACGGTGCCACGGTCGCTGCCGAACGTAGCGTCGTAGACGAGGGTGCCCTGAACGTTGAGAGGTGTGCTTTGTCCGGATTCCAGATCGATCAGAGTGAGCGTCGAACTCTTCGCGACTGCCTGGCGCAGCTGCATCCGTGCGCGGCCGGCAGTCCGTCGGTCGCGTGCTCTGGTCGCCACCCTGATCGTTTCCTGTACATCCGTTATTTCCTGAGACTCCGTTACTGCTAGAAAGACGCCCCAGTTCCCATCGGGCGCGAACCGAAAGCTCCGTCCCTGAAGAGTGGCGACGGTAGCGAGGTCTTCTATGCGTACTACGTGGGTCGTTTCGAAGAGAGCTTCCCCCGATTCGTACGACGCGTACTTACCGTCATAACTGAATCGGATAGATCTCCCATCGGGCGCTAACTCTTCGACTCTGTAAACCTCGCCCGTTGCCGCCGCGACCTGCTCCACCCACTGCTCGCCGTTGAGGCCCTGAAGGAGGTCTTGATAAACTTCCAGTGCAGATATGAAATCGCCTTGTTCCCAGGCGCCGAGGGCGGACTGAAAGGCGGTCTCCTCCGCCTGAGCAAAGAGCGTAGCAGGCATCGCCATCGCGAGGATGGCAAGTGTACTGGCTTGCATGTTTTACACCTTTGATTTGAGAGAAGGAATTTATTCTGTCTGGAGGGAAGCGGGAAGACGGTAGAAGACGGTGGGAGGGTAAGGCTAAGGTACGGTGTGACGGGGAAGAAGACGGTAGGGCTATGGCTGCTTGTCGTACCAGGAGAGAGAAGACGGTGGGGGGTAAGGCTAAGTTACGGTGTGACGGGAAAGAAGACGGTAGGGATATGGCTGCCTGTCGTACCAAAAGAGAGAAGACGGTGAAGGACGGTGGGTGACGGGAACCGAAGCGAGTGGGCTTAATGCTTACCGCCTACTGCATGCCGCCTTTTTCGTGTAGCGTGCAGCGTGCAGGGGAATCGGGAAACTGGAATCGTCATCGCTGACCCCCTGACCCCTGACTCACAGACCCTCCAGCCCTCTTTTCTCGTGCAGTGTGCAGCGGTGTTGGATTCTCGCCTCGTGCAGTCGCTTTTTATTTTCGTCGCCCTTTAGGGCGTGTCAGTTGCCGAGCCGGGGCCTTGGCCCCGGGGAAGAGACGCCGGTCCGCCCGGCCCACTGACCCTCGTTCCCTCCTCGCGCAGATACCACGGGTTCCTTATCTTTGCTAACCATGTCTGACCGCATCGAACGCCTCAAATCCGCCATCGCGGATCGCTACGAGATCGAACGAGAAATCGGTCAGGGCGGTATGGCTACCGTATACCTGGCCGACGACGTGCGTCACCAGCGCA
Organism: Gemmatimonadota bacterium; assembly: GCA_022573095.1. Classification (GTDB taxonomy): domain Bacteria; phylum Gemmatimonadota; class Gemmatimonadetes; order Gemmatimonadales; family GWC2-71-9; genus B16T1B5. Next base: position 3,355 of record JACZUR010000144.1, read on the forward strand.
AAGTCGCGGTCAAGGTGCTCCGTCCCGATCTTGCAGCCGCGCTCGGTCCCGAGCGGTTCTTACGCGAAATTGAGATCGCGGCCAACCTCACGCATCCCCACATCCTGCCATTACTCGACTCGGGCGAAGCCGAAGGCTTCCTCTATTATGTGATGCCCTACATCGAGGGCGAGACATTGCGTCAACTAATCGAGAAAGAGGGCGAACTACCGGTGACCGAAGCTGTGCGGATAATGCGCGAGGTGGTGGACGCTCTGGCGTTCGCCCACTCGCATGGTGTGGTGCACCGAGACATCAAGCCCGACAACGTAATGCTGTCGGGTCGTCACGCCATGGTCACCGACTTTGGTGTTGCCAAGGCGGTGAGCGAGGCGACGGGAAGACAGGCGCTTACAACAGCGGGTGTGGCACTGGGTACACCCGCCTACATGGCACCAGAACAGGCTACTGCCGATCCCCACGTGGATCATCGTGCTGACATCTACGCCGTGGGCATCGTGGCATACGAGCTATTGACCGGACGCACACCGTTCACTGGTGCCACACCTCAGGCGATGCTGGCTAGGCACGTGTCGGAGCAGGTCGAGCCCGTTAGCAAGCACAGGGCCCATGTCTCGGCGGAGCTAGAAGCGGTGGTGATGCGGTGTCTGGAGAAGCATCCGGCTGATCGCTGGCAGAGCGCCGAGGAGTTGCTGGCGGCGCTGGAACCCCTGTCGACGCCAAGCGGCGGGATGACTCCTACCGGAATGATGCCCGTTACACGGGTTGGAGCTTTTCGGAAAAAGAACACGCTCGTGGCGATCGCCGGCGCGATTGGTCTCGTGGTCCTAAGTCTGGTCGGTCTTCGGGTCTTGGGCGGTAATGGTGGGCCGGTTGTCACGATTGGTGCCACGAGGCAATTGACACGGGATCCTGGTCTCGAGTTGTTCCCGGCGATCTCTCCCAACGGTCAATTGGTGGCGTACGCGGGTGGGACGGTAGATCAGACACACATATTCGTTCGCGATTTCGAGGGAGGGAGGAGCATACAGTTAACGGACGATCAATCCGGCCTCCAGTATTACCCGGCTTGGTCTCCTGATGGTCATAACGTCGTGTTTACAGCCGTGGCGTTCGGGGCTCTTGAAGCGGCGACCATGACTGTGCCTGCCTTGGGCGGGAACACGAGGACCCTTGCGAACGATGGGGGCGGGGCCGTCTGGTCGCCGGACGGCGAACGGGTGGCGTTTGTGAGAGGGGACAGTATTCTGATGTTGGCGGTTGACTCGCGCCAGGTAAGTACGGTCACTGTTATTCTTCGGGGTCCCCATTCCCTCAACTGGTCGCCTGACGGGAGGCGACTCGCGTACGTGGCGGGCAACCGAGGCTTCGTGGAGCTATTTCAACTCGGCAACCTAGCGCCAAGCTCGATCTGGACGGTGGCAGTGGAGGGTGGCGAGCCCGTACGTGTGACTGCAGACGAAAACATCGACGTGAGCCCCGTCTGGACTCCCGACGGCCGCCATCTCCTGTTCATCTCCGACCGCGACGGCGGCCGCGACATCTTTATCGTTCGCCTCGGCCGGGACGGCGATCCCACGTCCCAACCTACGCGGTTGACGACCGGGTTGGATGCTCATTCGCTGAGCCTGTCCGCCGACGGGAGGCACGCTGTCTATTCAGAGTTCACACTGCGCCGAAACGTGTGGAAGCTTGCGATACCGCGCCGTGGGGCCGTCTCGATCTCGCAGGCGGAGCAAGTCACTTTCGGAAATCATAACATCGAGCAGATAGCAGTTTCACAGGATGGACAGTGGCTTGTCTTTGATACCGACATTGACGGCGACCAGAACATTTACATAATGCCCATCGGCGGTGGTGAGCCGCGTCAGGTCACCACGAACGCTGCCGGCGACTTCTACGGGGACCTGTCGCCAGACGGTACGGAGATCGGTTTTCACTCGTTCCGGTCCGGCAACCGGGATGTGTTCGTCATTCCCGTGGACGGGGGTGAAGCGCAACAGCTCACAGAAAACCCGACCAGTGACCAGAATGCCAGATGGTCTCCCGATGGAAAGCATGTCGCATTTTGGAGCGACAGATCTGGTGACTGGGGCATCTATCTGATAGCTCGCGACGACTCGACTGGCGGTTGGGGTGAACCGCGGCTGCTTGTGGAGGCTGGGAGCCCGGGTCAAACTCCTTGGTCGCCCGATGGACGCTTCTTGGTTTACAATGTAGATGGAGGGATCAGCGTTGTTTCGATGGACGGCTCGGGTGAGCGCCTTCTCGTGGGTGCGCGATCTGGTCAGGCTGCCCCGTACAGAGCTATTTGGTCGCGCGACGGCGGCACAATTTACTTCCTCTGGCCTGATGAGCGCGGCCAGCCACACCTGTGGTTGGTTCCAGCTGCCGGCGGCGATCCGCGGCCCGTTGTGAGGTTCGACGCTCCTGGACGGCGGACAGTCGAGTACAGTTACGGAACGGACGGGGAGGGCTTCTACTTCCTGCTCACCGAGTACGAGAGCGATATCTACACGATGGAGCTGGAGTTCGAGTGAGTGGTGAAGTGGTAAGTGGTAAGTGGTGAAGTAGTGAGTCGCTTTAGCGACAGTTCTTTGGCCGAGCCGGGGTTTTACGCGAAGCGGACGGGGGCTGCGAACGTGGAGTGGAAGGGCCGTCAACCAAGGA
>JACZUR010000145.1 GCA_022573095.1 Gemmatimonadota bacterium
GGTAGAACCAACTATCGGATCACCGCCTATGTTGGACATCGGAAGCGGCCACGGGATTTCCACGAGATCTGGAAGCTTGTAGATACGGATCGGCACGGTACCGTCCGCCGATATTCGGAATGCGACCGCCTCCGCCGACGGTGCGCCGCCGTCCTGTTGTCTTAGGGCGGACATCTGCGGTGTGGGTCCCGGGGGGTTACAGGATGCCGATAGCAGCGCCATCGCTATGGCGGTAAGCGTGACCGACTTGGGAACGTAGGTATTGTTCGGCACGTTACCTCTGACTAGCGCCGCTGGCTCGACGAACCATCGAAAACGAGCGGCGCGTCGCCCCACAGTCTCTCGAGTTGGTAAAATTCCCTTAGCTCGGGGTGGAACACGTGAACTACGAAGTCAACGAAGTCGAGGAGCACCCAGCGCCCCCTCTCGCTTCCCTCAGTGTGATGCAGTCTCACCCGTCGCGCTGCCAGACCATCGATCACGCGTTCCCCGAGGGCTCGGACGTGGACGGGGGATGAACCAGACGCAATGATGAAGTAATCCGTTGCGCTGCTAATCTCGCGGAGATCGAGCACAACGACGTCGCTGGCTTTATGGTCTTCCAGTACGGAGGCTGCCACCAGCACATCGCTCGAAACCTTGGTTTCAGTCGGGACGACCCTTTCTCTGTTGACGGTGACATCCGCCTTCACTCGGTTTCATCCTCGATCTGATAGAAAACGCCCCAGCAACCGGGTCCCACGTGCACACCGATCGCCGGAGTCACCTGGCCCGTGACAATCTCTCGCGGAGCAAATCTCGCGACAATCTCAGTCTCGAGTTCTTTGGCGATTTCAGGTGCATCGCCGTGGACGATTCCGACTCGCAATTGCCGCGGTACCGGCGTCAAACGTTCTTCGAGGTGTTCAAGAAACCGAGCCATCACCGCATCGCGTCCCCGCACTCTGTCCAGTGGTTCAATCCGTCCCTCGTTGCTGAGTTCAAGAATTGGCTTGATGTCCAGCAAGCCGCCGATCCAAGCCTTGCCGCGGCTCACTCTTCCCGACCGAAGCAGGTTGTCGAATCGATCGACGGTAAACAGTCCTCCAGAGCGTTCACGAATGCGTTCCAGTTTAGCCACTATAGACTTGGCATCGAGACCCTCTCGCGCCAGCTCCGCAGCTTTGAGAACCAACAACCCCAGACCCAGAGATACCGAGCGGGAATCAAAGAACGTGAGATCCCTGATTCCCAAATTTCGGCCGGCCGCCTGTGCGGACGCCATGGTACCCGAGAGGGCTGACGACAGCGAAAGGCTCAAAACGGAGTTCGAGCTCGATGATGCCTCTGAAAACGCTTCTGCAAAGGAACCGGGAGTTGGCTGGGACGTCGTGAATATCGCGCCGTTCCTCATGCTTTCGTAGATCCGTTTGGTTTCGGGATCGATGCGGTCGCGGTAAGTCTTCTCGCCTTCAACGACCTGCAATGGAACCATGATAATTCCTAGGCCGTCGATTATCTCGTCCGGGAGATCACACGAGGAATCCACTACGATGCTCATCCTGGCGTCTGTCTTGTGGAGTGCTTGGTGCTGTTCGCGCATGTCGTCCGCCTTCGAAAATTCCAGCGGCCCCCAGGTCTCGGCTAGTTCAAAAACGTCATCTGGTGTGTCTGTGTGTATGTGCACCTTCAGGAGGTCCTCGTTACAGAGTACTACCAGTGAACCACCGAATTTCCTTAGTTGGTGGCGCGCTTCCGTAGCCGTTGGAAGGCTCGAACTCCGTACTAGAAACTCGGTGCAGTACTGAAAGTCTTGTTCGGAGGCTACCACTGCCCGGGCGGCCGCCGCCGGCTCAGAATAAGTGGCCGATTGTTCCAATTGGATCGGCATGCCGTCGATAAGTCTAACGATCCCCTCTAAGAGGCGCACGAACCCTTTAGCTCCGGCGTCCACAACCCCGGCGATCTTCAGCACTTCCAGAAGCTCGGGCGTTCTGTTCAGCGAGCTACGTGCGCTTTCAAGAATGCGATGCATGAGTTCAGCGACGTTATGGGTGTCCGTGGACACCTCTTCCGCCGCACTCGCAGTGTCACGGCAGACGGTTAGGATAGTTCCCTCGACCGGGTCGTCTAGCGAGGCGAAGAGTTGATCGGCTCCGTTGCGTAGCGCTTTGGCTACCTCTTCGGCTGAGGCGACCCGTTTGTCTCCGATCGAGTAATGGAATCCAAGCAGAAACTGGGATAGGAGCATGCCGGAGTTTCCGCGTGCGGAAAAAACACAGGCATCGGCCATCGCCCGCGTTACCGTGGGAAGGTCCGGTTTGTGGAGCAACCGCACCGAGTTGGCCACAGCCCTTAGCGTCGCCGAGAAATTCGTCCCCGTGTCACCGTCCGGGACGGGGAAGACATTGATGCGATTGAGATCTTCGCGTCCGATCTCCACCCAATCCGCGGCTGCCAGCAGCGAGCGGCGCATCCGCTCGCCGTCCAGATATGCAATTGCCACGGACGGTACGGTCACCTACTCCTTAACGATCCACACCCGAATCTCAGCGCGGACCTCCGGGTGGAGACGTATTCCCACCTTGAACGAGCCGAGTTCGCGCAACGGATGGTCGAGCTCGATGGATCTCTTGTCTATGCTGAACCCGCGTTCGCCGAGCATCGCTGCGATGTCTGCCGAACTGACTGAGCCGAACAGCTTGTCGCCCTCGCCGGCCTTGACCGTGAAGGTGAGGGACAGGTCGGCGAGCCTGCTGGTAAGCTCTTCGGCGTCAGCCTTTTGGATTGCGAGCTTCGTAGCGCGATGTTTTGTCTCAGCATCGACGCGGCGTTTGTTGCCCGCGGTTGCCGGAAACGCAAGTCCGTGGGGGATGAGGTAATTGCGGCCGTAGCCGCTTTTCACTTTCACGACGTCCCCGGCTCTTCCTAAATCAGTGATATCTTTCCTCAGAATCAGTTCCATCTATCCTTACCTGTTAGCGGCGGCTTTAGCCCACCTATTTCTCAGATTAACTCCGCTGTCCACAATTCCCAGCATCACCGCACCTGCCACCATGACCGGCAACATGAATAGCAGAGCGACCCAGATCAAGGCATAGACTATGAAACCGGCTCCGGCGGCCGACATTAGAAACGAGACTACAGCTGCCCCCCGGAGGGCGTAGAGTGCGCCTGCCACTAGCAGTACATTACTTGCCGCTAGCTTGACAGCGGAGAGCTTCGGGATGAGCAGGACGACCAGAGGTATCACCGCAGCCCATCCGAGCTGTTCGCTAAAGCTGAAATCTCTCAATCTCGCTAGTGGTCTGCCCGACGGTTTTCTCGACACACGGTGGTACAACGAGTTCACAAGCGCAAAACCCGCTATCATCTGCAGTGCGATGATCGCTGGGAAATAGTCAGCTATGATTCGCGGTACGCTCGCTAGAGGCGGTTGACTCAACATGGTACTTGTAAGCACGGGAGAGACCTCCTGGCCGGACGGTGTCATCCAGATCCGGGCGGAAAGCAGGCCCGAAATTTCGTGTTCCACCAGCCACCGTGTATCGGTCCACGAGAGTTTCAGGGCCACGTATCCCATTGCTACAGTGACGGTGGCCAGCGCGACTGCCAGCAGCGAACGGTGCGTAGTACTCCACCGCGACACGAAGGAGCCGATGGCGAATGCGCCGGCGCCTATCAGCGACGCGGCACGGAGCGTCTGGTCGGGTAGAGGACCAGTGCTCAGAAGCCACCAGATGCCGAAGCCACCGCAGACCGTCAGCAACAGAATTTCATTGCGGGTGCTTGGATGTGAGGCCGCCATCAGGAGCACGAGCGGCAGGGCCAGCAAAGCGGGGTTGCCGAACACCGCAAAGAGGACTAGTCCGAGGGCAAGCCGGCCGATCCCGGCTCGCGCGGCCATACCTACCTGCTCCGCACTCCGGTTGCCGTAATCAGAGCTAGGAACCGGGCGCGTTTGATCGCAATAGACAGCTTTCTCTGTTGTCGGGCTGTGTTACCCGACACTCTGCGTGGGAGTATCTTGCCGGTGTCGGTTGTAAACCTAGAGAGAGATCTTTCGTCTTTATAATCGAAAACTCGAGGCCGGTCGCGATCGCGATATTCTCTACCGGAATCACGGGACTCGTCCCGTTTCTCCGACTCATCGGCAGGTTTGTCCTCTTGCAGCGGCTCCTCGGGGTTCTCCTCATGCAGCACTATTAGGTAGCGCAGAACCTGCGCATCGAGCTTTAGCACGCGTTCGAACTCCACGAGCGTTTCGGGAGACGTCTCGAGATCGACGACGACGTAATGTCCCGTCTCACTCTTCCGGATCTGGTAGGCCAGCGTTCTCTTGCCCCAGTGATTGGTGCCGAGCACCGGGGTCTTGACGGCTTTTGTCTTCAGTAGGCTGTGAAACTGATCGAGCTTGGAGTCGATCTCCTTCTCTTCGAGGGAGCCGTCGAAAATATAGACAATCTCGTAGCGACGAGGCATAAACACCTTCCTTTGGTCTGGGCGACCCCTCCATGGTGCCATGGCGGGGTAGGTGGCAAGTTTTCGCGAGCGAAAATCTACACTGGCAGCGGCACCCGCGGCAACCCTTTGCTAGACATTGAACCGGAAAAGGAGAATATCTCCATCGGTGACAGGGTAATCACGTCCCTCACCTCGCACCAGCCCGCGATCCCTAGCGCTCTTGTAAGAACCGGCGGCGACGAACTCCTCCCAGTGAATGGTTTCCGCTCTGATGAACCCGCGTTGGAAGTCGGAGTGGATCTCTCCCGCGGCATCAAACGCCGTCAATCCTTTCTTCAGCGTCCAGGCCCGGACTTCATTATCGCCAATGGTAAAGAACGTCTCTAAGTCGAGTAGCTTATATCCCGTTTTGATAAGTCGGTTCAATCCCGGTTCGTCGAGACCGACAGCCTGACGAAAATCTCCCTGTTCGGCCGGGTCGATCGCGGTCAACTCGGCTTCGAACTTCGCCGCGAACACTACGATTTCCGCTTCTTCGTGGTGTTCCCGGGCTGTTTCTCTCAGCTGTTCAATCATCGCCGTATTGCCATCGGGTAGGTCTTTTTCCGAGATGTTGGCCGCGTAGAGAACCGGTTTGACAGTCAACAATCCGAGTTGTCTGAGCCTTACTTTCTCTTCGTCCGCCGAGACCGCGTCGCGCGCACCTCTTCCCGCTTCCAGTTCTTTGATCACGCGAGTCAATAAGCGGGCTTCAGCCTCGCTTTCCTTGTCGCCTGACCGCGCCGATTTTTGCACTCTGTCGAGCCGTCTCTCTACAACTGCCAGGTCGGCCAGAGCGAGTTCGGTGGTAATGATGTCGTGGTCTCTGCGCGGGTCGGCGGGTCCCGCTACATATGCAACTTCCGGGTCGTCGAAGCAGCGAACGACGTGAACGATTGCGTCGACTTCCCTGATATGGCTGAGGAACTGGTTGCCCAGGCCTTCGCCCTCGCTTGCGCCTGCAACCAGGCCGGCGATGTCGACGAATTCCACTACGGCGGGGATGCACTCTTTCGGTTTCACCAGTGCATTGAGGCTGAGTAGCCGAGCGTCGGGGATTGAAACCGTGCCGACGTTCGGGTCTACCGTGCAGAAAGGATAGTTCTCAGCCGAGACCTCGGAGTTGGTCAGGGCGTTGAAGAGGGTCGATTTCCCGACATTCGGGAGTCCTATTATTCCGAGTCGAAGCAAAGTGGCTGATCTCTAGTAAAGCCAAAAAATAGAAGGGGAGTTGGCGTTGCGTTACGCTCAACTCCCCCAGGTGCCGATGTTTGCCGGCTCAGCTAATGAACCACGGAGCGAGTACCAGGCTCACCACCGACATGAGTTTTACGAGGATGTTCATCGATGGGCCGCTGGTATCTTTGAATGGGTCACCAACGGTGTCGCCCACGACTGCGGCTTTGTGTGGGTCGGATCCTTTGCCACCGTGCGCTCCACTCTCGATGTACTTCTTGGCGTTATCCCACGCGCCGCCCGCGTTGGCCATGAAGAGCGCCAGCAGGACGCCCGTCACGGTGGCGCC
>JACZUR010000146.1 GCA_022573095.1 Gemmatimonadota bacterium
GGATCCGGAAAATTGGTGTCAGTCCTGGGATGACGACCGTTACCGTTATCAGAATGGGCCGCACCATCGGTCAAGAGACCGTTACTAAGGCAAGTAGAAGAAAGCGACAGCCAGGATAGTATAAACTGCCAGCAACTGCACACCTTCCATCCAGTGGGTTTCGCCGTCCTCGGACATGATGGCCATGATTCCGACTGAAGCCGCTATCGCAACCACCTCCATCGTAGTGAACCGCAGGTCCATGGGGGTAGGTCCCACGAAATAGCTCAGAAAAACGAGTAAGGGAGCTACGAAGAGCGCAATCTGAAGCGAAGATCCGACCGCAATATTGATTGAGAGATCCATCTTGTTCTTCAGCGCCATCAGTACGGCGGTCGAGTGTTCAGCCGCATTGCCGATGATTGCGACAAGGACCACTCCAACAAACACCTCGCTCATACCGACGGACTCGGCAGTGGCTTCAGCCGAACCTACCAGTGACCCACTCATGACTCCGACTAATATCGCCGTACCGGTCAACACAGCAATTGATTTTCCGCGTGACCACATCTGCACATTCCCATCATGGTCAGACTCGCCCGATCCTCCCGCGTACAGATGCGAATGAGTTCGCAGCACAAAAACGAGCGATAGCACGTACGTCGCCAACAGAATAGCAGAGATGAGCAAGCTCAGGTTTTGTTCACTAACTCCAGCCGACTCCCCGGCGATCATGTGGAAGGTCGCTGGGATGAGAAGCCCGATTCCACTGAGGAGCAGCATCGTTGCCCCTAAATGGGCGGCGGTGCGATTGAAGCGTTGCGTTTGAAACTTCAGGCCACCGAGCAATGCCGACAGCCCGAACACCAACAGGATATTTCCGATTATCGATCCGGTGATGGACGCCTTTACCAGATCGTAGAGCCCCGACCTGAGTGCCATTACCGCGATGATCAGTTCGGCAGCATTCCCAAAGGCGGCGTTCAATAGGCCGCCGAGCCCGGCGCCTACGTGCTCGGCAAGATGCTCGGTGGCACGCCCCATGATGCCGGCGAGTGGAATGATCGCGAGAGCTGAAACCACGAACACCCACGACGGTGAGGCGTCAACAACGAACTCAATTACCAGCGCAGCGGGGACAAGGATAGAAGCCGCAACGAACAAGACAGGAAAAGGGTTGCCACGATCCGTCTGCATCGTCCGACACTATCACCCGGTCATCGTATCGGCAACCCTGTCACACGGCCACGACCGCTGCTGCCCGGACTGTAGAAGCCGGCGATTCTGATGCTACGATTCTGGGTCTACAAACTCACTTAGCACAGTGATGATGCTGGCCGTCGGCTCCCCCTCTTTGTCGACAAAAGGTAGGTTGAAGTCCGGCGGACCGCTGAGACCGAGATCAGCCGCTGTGACAAACGGTATGTAGGTGTGGTAGTGCGGCCGCCAGGCACCGACGTTTGTGCCATCATCCGATATCAGGATCTGTCCTGACGAAAGCATGTAGGCGACTGCTGGTCGCGACGGAATTGGGAGCTCACCTCTTCCGATCGCCTCGGCGATCTCCGCCTCGACTTCGTCCCGCTGTCTCCCCTCGAGGAGCGCCTCAACCAGCCTGATTTCGATCTGCATGATGGTTCGGCTCGCCTCTTCATCGTAACAGATCGGTTCGAGACTAACGATGCGGCTCCTCCCAACCATGCAGGAAACACCGGAAGTGCCCTCGACCGCAACCTCGAAGCGATTCCCTCTAAGCACTAGGACCGTAGCTTCACCCGACACGCTCGCGGGTGCCGCGCTGCGGGCGAGTGCTATCTCTTCAGATTCACTCAGCGCTAAGGGCATCGTCTGCCCCGCAAGAACAGCTGGAAAGCCAGCCGCCGCAAGAATTAAGAAAGATCTCATCGACATCTGAATCTCCTCTCCTGCCAGTGACGGCAGGTTCAGTCTAAGGTTGCCGTTGAGACCGCAGTTAGGACCCAGAAGTTACATGCGGCTCAATACCCAGGTCCGCTCAGTTACTGCGTCACCGGATCGATCTCTCGAATCTCTAGCGTACCCCCATACTTAATGTGAGGCGACGTCATCGCGATCGCCTCGGCCGCATCGTAGTTCGCCGCTCGGATGACGAAGTAACCCCCTATATCGGATCTAGCCTGGAGATCCTCGTCACGACTCCGTCCCGTAGGTCCGAGCCACCGGCCCGGGTCGTCTTTCAATTTTTCGGCTCCCAGCAAACGCGCCTGGGATGCAAGTTGGCCCGCCCACGCAAAATACTCGGAAACCAACTGTTCTGGAGACGTCGACCCCAGCTCCGGTTCCCCCCTTACCAAAAGTAGAAAACTCGGCGACTGGTCCTCGACTGTCACCGCTGCGGAGCCGCCGCGAGAACTCGCCAGGCCGTATCCGCCTGCGCCGCCAATCAAGAGGAATCCCACAGCCGCAGCGGCCGCGAGGAGCGAGTAACGCCTCAGCAGCTTCCGTTCACCAAGCACACGCCCAAGCTCAACCGCTGCAACAGACGATGGCTCCGGCTGAGGAAGTTCGCGTAAGCTACTCCAAGTAGCGGTAAACTCACTGCGCCGAAGCGTGCACGCATCACATGAGCGGATGTGTTCCTCCAACTCGGCCTCGTCGTCATCGGTCAATCGATCCATTAGCGAATCGATTATCAGATCTACTGCTCTCTCGCAGTTCATACCTCGCTCTCCAATTCTCTCAGCGCCACATGTAGGTCTCGCATCGCACGATGAGCGCGCGTCTTTACAGCGCTCAGACTGCATTCCAACACCTCTGCGATTTCTGCGTAGCTGAACCCGTGGAATCGGCTCAGCACGATCACCTCGCGCTTCTCGGGCGTCAGCCGGTACAACGCCTTGTGCAGCAGTTCAATCCTATCATCCGGCTTGCTCAGATCCTTTCTGATCCGGGCCTCCAACGTGAGCCGTTCGTTCATTTGTCGTTCCTTCTCGATTCGTGCAAGGTGATCCAGACATACATTCCGAACCAGCCTGTAGAGCCAGGTCGTGAACCGGGAGCGCCCGTCGAAAGTCTTCTGGTACTTCATGACCCGTAGAAAGCTTTCTTGCACCAAATCGTCGGCTACGGACGAATCGCCAGTCATCCTAAAGCATAGTGAATGGGCCCTGTGGTGATGGCGCGCGAATAATTCTGCAAGAGCGGCTCCCGCTTCCGATCCTCGCGTGAGAATTAACTCTTCGTCGGTGCTCGCGCTCAACAGCCGCCTGCTCGTGAAATCATGCAGTTTTGACTGATCTTGGCGTTAGGAAGTTACAAAAGCGGTTCAGACGAAATCCGGATAGTTGGGCTCGTACATGATTGACCGTACGTAGGAGTTCAAATCTTCGGGCCGATCGGCCTCGGCCAGCCCGGCTCGGAAAGCAATCTCAGCAACCACGACGGCGATATTGGCGGACACATCTCTTAGTTGGTCGAGTGGTGGATAGATGGAGCCAGTCGCCAGCGTTTCCTCAGAAACCTCACTCGCCAAACACTCGGCCGCGGCAGCAAACATGTCGCCCGTTATCCTCCGCGCACGCGATGCGATCACTCCCAGCCCCAGACCTGGGAAAATATAGGCGTTGTTAGCCTGCCCAGAGACAATGATCCGGCCACCAAGATCAACGGGATCAAATGGGCTGCCACTCGCGAAGATCGCGCGGCCGGCCGTCCACGTATACGCCTGCTCCGCGGTGCACTCCGAGCGCGAAGTTGGATTCGACAGCGCGAGAATTACGGGTCGCTCATTGATATCAGCCATCTCTCGCACTACGTCTTCCGTAAACGTCTGCCCCTGTCCGGAAACACCGATCAGGGCCGTCGGTTCCAGCGCTCGGATGGCGTCCCGCAGATCAGCGATTTCCTCGAAGTCGTGCGCGAACGGTTTCTTGTGCTCTGCAAGATCACTTCTCGAATTGACCACTAGTCCCTTCGAGTCCATGAACCAACACCTTTGAAAGGCTTCGTTCTCACTCATTCCATGAGCCGTCAGTTGGGAGACGATGAGGTGCCCGATCCCGGTGGCAGCCGACCCTGCACCAAGGAAGAGAATTTTCTGGGATGCAAGCTCAATTCGCGAGACTCGTCCCGCGGAGATCAGACCAGCCAACACAACCGATGCCGTACCCTGTATGTCGTCGTTGAACATCCTGATCTGCGATCGATACTTCTCCAGCAGCCGCACCGCGTTATGGGTCGCGAAATCCTCAAACTGCAAGATCGCAGCGGGGAACACGTCCCGAACCGCAGCAACGAACTCATCCAAGAATTCGTCATAGTCCGACCCGATAACTCGTTGGATCGGGTGGCCAAGATACAACGGATCGTCGCGAAGCTCATGGTTGTTGGTGCCTACATCGAGCGTTATCGGAAGACACCGCGCCGGGTACACTCCGGCGAGCGCCGTATAGAGTGAAAGCTTCCCAACGGGGATGCCCATGCCCTGGGCTCCGAGATCCCCAAGACCGAGAATCCGCTCGCCATCGGTTACCACAACTACATCAATCTCTTGCTCCGGCCAGTTGCGAAGAATTTCCGAGATCGAACCTCGGTCCCCATAGCTAACGTACAGCCCGCGAGGCCTGCGAAAGATGTGGCCGAAACGCTTGCAGCCTTCCCCAACCGTCGGCGTGTAGATGATGGGAAGCATCTCGGTGATGTTGTCAATCACCGTGCGATAGAACAAAGTTTCGTTGCGGTCCTGCAGTTCGATGAGATAGACGTACTTTTCGAGATCGGACTTGTTTGCTCTGAAAGCCTGGAGTATTCGAATCTTCTGTTCTGGCTGACTGAAGACTCTGGGCGGGAGCAAACCGTGAAGACCGAGCGCCTTCCTTTCGGCCTCCGTAAACGCCGTGCCCTTGTTGAGGCGTGGGTTATGAAGAAGATCAATGCCACGAGGGAACTTCGAAGGTTTGGTATTTATCTCAGACATCCTTTGCCCTCACGGCTTCCCTCTGCGAAGTCTAGCTACGAATAGTGCGCCAGGTAAGCGACAAACATGACCCGGAAGCATGACCTCGATTACGGGTATGCGTACACACTTGCTTAATAATAGACATAAGTCTATACTTATATAAGTGATAACTTATACTAATGCTCTCGAGGCTCTGGCGGACCCCCGCAGGCGATCAATCCTCGAACTTCTGAGGAAAAAGCCTCAGTCCGTAGGCGCTCTGGCTAGGAAGCTGCCAGTAACGCAGCCCGCCGTTTCGCAACACCTCAGGGTGCTGCGGGAAGCCGGTCTCGTCGGCGTAGAACAGCACGCAAACAGACGTGTCTATAGCGTTGCGCCGGACGGATTGCTGGCTTTGCGCAGTTACATCGATTCGTTCTGGGACGATGTCTTGAACACCTTTGTGGACTCGACTCCAAAGGGAGCAAACAGAAAGTGAGGATTCGGTGATCGATCAACAAAAAGCCGCGCACGTCGAACCTATCGCCAAACAGATCACAGTTGATCTGACTCTTGAAGCGGCATTCCGACGTTTCACAGAGGGAATCGATGAGTGGTGGCCAAAACGCACGCACTCTGTCTGGAAGGAAGAAACGGCTCGCGTTGAAATGCAGTCATCGGTAGGCGGGTCCTTGGTTGAACACCATAGAGACGGCAGACAATCAGTGTGGGGAACCATAAAGGAGTGGGACCCGCCCCACAGAATCGCTTTCACATGGCATCCCGGAAGAGATGAATCCACCGAGCAACTGGTCGAAGTAGAATTCTCCCTGATTGGCGATCGGACTCGAGTCGATCTCATTCATTCAAATTGGGAAGCGTTGGGGGAAGAAGCCTCCAAGATGAGAGAGGGCTATGTGAGCGGATGGGATCAGGTACTAGGACAATTCCTATCCATCTAAAATTCGGACTCTTCACTGGCACTCTGTACCCTCTCGCAACAGTTTCATGCGGATGCGAGTTGAACACACATCAATCCG
>JACZUR010000147.1 GCA_022573095.1 Gemmatimonadota bacterium
AGATGGAGATCGAGTTGATCACTCCGATAGCGATGGAAGAGGGGCTGCGGTTCGCGATTCGTGAGGGCGGCCGTACGGTAGGTGCAGGCGTAGTCACCGAAATCCACGAGTAACGGCACCTGAGAGAATAGGCTATGACTCAGCAGATCAGAATTCGTTTGAAAGGGTTCGACTATGCCGTCCTGGACCAGGCGGCGGCGGACATCGTTCGCACGGTAGAGAAGACCGGCGCGGGAATTTCCGGTCCTATCCCGTTGCCAACTAAGACGCAGAGGTGGACCGTACTGCGCAGCCCGCACGTAGATAAGAAGAGTCGGGAGCAGTTCGAGCTCAAGACCCACAAACGGCTAATCGAAATAACGGACCCACGTCCGCAGACGGTTGATGCTCTCACCAAACTCGATTTGCCGGCGGGCGTTGATGTCGAGATAAAAGTCGGATGATGAATGCGATTATTGGTCGGAAGCTTGGGATGACCCAGGTCTTTGCCGAGGACGGCACCCAATACCCTGTCACCATTATCGAGGCCGGCCCCTGTCCGGTTGTGCAGGTCAAGGAACGCGGCGGTGTGAAGGTGGTGCAGCTGGGATTTGGCGAGAAGAAAGCAAAGAGAGCGTCGAAGGCCGTTGCGGGTCACGTAAGAGCCGCCGGTTTGGAGACGGTACCGGCTGTGATGAGAGACTTTGATATCGGCTCCGGTGATGAGCCTTCGCTTAATGCGGGTGACGTGGTACGAGCGGATGTGTTTCAGGAAGGTGACAAAGTAAAAGTCACCGGCACGACCAAGGGTCGTGGCTTCCAAGGTGTGGTCAAGCGCTATGGGTTCGCCGGTGGACCTGCTTCACATGGGAGTACCAGCTATAGGCGACCTGGGAGTTTGGGACCGGGAACCGATCCATCACGGGTTATCAAGGGAAAGAAACTTCCGGGCCACATGGGCGCGGTGCGGCATACCGAGCTAGGGCTGGAGGTCGTTCGAGTGGAGGTTGAGAAAAATCTCCTGTTTGTCCGTGGTGCAGTACCTGGACCAAAGAGCGGAATCGTTATCGTGCGGAAGCAGTTGGGGCGGAGCCGCTATGCCTGAAGCGACGTTATACACTGCGGCTGCGAAGAAGAAAGGTTCTGTGGAGCTGCCGGCGGACTTTGGCGTAGGAGTCAACAAGGCGATCTTGTACGACGCGGTTCGAGCCTACCTGAGCAATCAGCGCCAAGGTACTCACTCTACCAAGACTCGCGCTGAAGTCTCGGGCGGCGGTAGGAAGCCTTTTCGGCAGAAGGGTACCGGACGGGCCCGTCAGGGGACGATACGCGCTCCGCATTTACGTGGGGGTGGAGTGGTGTTCGGTCCCAAGCCGCGCAGTTACAGGATCGATCTCCCCCGCAAGGTAAGGAGTAAGGCGAGGCAGTCGGCGTTGAGTGTGCGTGCTGAGGAGGAGGCCGTTTACGTCATAGAGTCACTGGACTTTCCCACGCCGAAGACGGCGCAGCTTGTGGATATTCTCGACAAGATGGAAGTCGCCGACAGAAAAGTCTTGCTCCTAACAAACGGTAACAATCCTCAGATCTTTCTGTCGAGCCGTAACTTGCGGAACGTCCTCGTAGTGCGTTACTCGGACGCCTGTGCCTACGACGTGCTGTGGTCCGAAGTAATTGTGATCGAAGAAGGGGCGCTTACCGGCTCGGATAAGGGACAGCCGGCTCCCAAGCCCGTTGCAAAGAAGAAGAGCGTGAGAGGCGTGCGCGTAGCAAGGCGAACGAAGGGCGGTGAGGATGCCTGACATCTATGGTGCGATAGTGCGTCCGGTCGTTACTGAGAAATCGTCTGCAGCTTACGCAGCGCGCAGAGAATATGCATTTGTGGCGAAGGTGGAGTCGACTAAGAGAGATATTGCCCGATCGATCGAAGCGCTGTTTGGAGTAAGAGTGAAGAAGGTGCGCACGTTGATGCAGAGATCCAGGAAAAAAACGATGGGCAAGTACGTTGGTCGGAGACCCAAGTGGAAGAAGGCATATGTGACGCTTGAGGGAGATGACTCGATCGATGTGTTCGAAGGTTAAGTAATGGGCATAAGAAAGTTCCGCCCGATGACTCCTGGTACACGGTTCCGAACGGTTTCCGACTTCGCCGAGATAACCAGATCAGAGCCCGAAAAGTCGTTAATTGCACCGCTTAGCAAGACGGGCGGACGGAACAATCACGGCCACGTCACCTGCCGTCACCGGGGTGGAGGGCACAAGCGGCGTTACCGCGTTATCGATTTCAAGCGCAATAAAGCCGGCATTCCCGGTCGGGTGGCTACGATCGAATATGATCCGAATCGGACGGCCAGAATCGCCTTGATCGTGTACGCGGACGGCGAGAAACGCTACATCATCCACCCGCGAGGTATAAGAGTGGGTGATTCGGTCGTATCGGGACCGGGAAGCGATATTCGGACCGGCAACGCTCTGGCTCTCAAGGATATCCCGCTTGGATCTTCGGTACACTGTGTCGAACTCAAACTCGGCAAGGGCGCTCAGCTCTGCCGGTCTGCCGGTACCAGTGCGCAGGTTGTTGCCAAAGAAGGTAAGAACGTGGCGATAAAGCTTCGCAGCGGCGAGGTACGGTATGTACTGGGTGAGTGCGTGGCGACTCTTGGAGAAGTCGGAAACTCCGAGCATGAACTGAAGAGTCTCGGCAAGGCTGGCGCGAAGCGCTGGCGGGGACGTAGGCCCAAAGTTAGGGGCGTTGCGATGAATCCGGTTGACCATCCGCTGGGTGGTGGCGAGGGTAAGGCCGCCGGTGGCCGTCCTCCTGTTTCACCGTGGGGCAAGACCGAGGGACGTAAGACACGTGACAAGAAGAAAGCGAGCACCCGCCTCATCATCAGAGGGCGGAAACGCGGGAAGGCGACCAAGTAGATGGCACGGAGCGTAAAAAAGGGACCCTACGTACAAGAGTCGTTGTTGCTGAAATTGTCGGCCCTCAACGACTCTAACGAGAAAAGAGTGATCAAGACGTGGTCACGATCCTCAACGATAACACCTGAGTTTGTCGGTCACACCATCGCCGTGCACAATGGGAATAAGTTCATTCCGGTGTATGTCAGCGAGAACATGGTGGGCCACAAACTCGGTGAATTTGCGCCAACGAGGTTGTTCAGGGGCCACAGCGGGAAGCTGGCTGCTGACAAGAAGGCTGGAAGGAAATACTAACGGTGGCGGCTAGAGCTGTACTAAGAGGTGTTCGCCAGTCGCCGCGCAAGATGCGCCTTGTTATCGATACGATACGCGGTAAGGACGTTAACAGTGCGTACGCCATACTAAAGTTTTCCAAGCGGAAAGCGGCGAAGCAAATCGAGAAGGTGCTCAAGTCTGCGGTGTCGAACGCCGAACAGGACGCTGTAAGAGAGAATCTCCCATTTGATGTCGACAGCCTATTCGTTGAAAGAGCCGTAGTCAATGCAGGTGCGACCCTGTGGCGGTGGAGAGCCGCAGCGTATGGCCGGAGCGCGCCGATTCGGAAAAGAACCAGCGCGATCGAGATACGATTGGGCTCAAAGGAGGGTCAGTAATGGGTCAGAAAACGCACCCTTACGGGTTCCGGCTGGGAATAGTTACCCCCTGGCGGTCGCGATGGTATGCGAAGCGCGAGTTTGCCGCGTATCTGAAGGAAGACGAATTGTTGCGAAAGTATCTGAGAGCCAGGCTCGCACACGCGGCGATCGCCGATATTCACATCGAGCGTAAGCCGGGGAAAGTAACGGTTACCATTTTCACGGGGCGCCCGGGAGTAGTAATTGGAAAACGAGGCGCTGAAGTTGATAAGCTCCGCGACGAACTAGCTCAACTGACTGGTAAGGAAGTGGGCGTCAATGTTGAGGAGATCAAGCGACCGGAGCTCAATGCTCAACTCGTTGCCAACAATATTGCTCACCAACTGAAGCAGCGCGTATCGTTTAGACGAGCTATGAAACGCACGGTTCAGTCTTCGATGCGTATGGGAGCCAAGGGAATCAAGATCAAATGTGGGGGCAGGCTTGGAGGTTCCGAGATTGCGAGGTCGGAGGGTTATCACGAAGGACGGGTTCCGCTGCATACTCTCAGAGCGGATGTGCAGTACGGGACGAGCACCTCCAAGACGACGTATGGTACCATAGGAGTCAAGGTGTGGATTTTCATGGGCGAGCTACTTGAAGAGCAGCGCGGCACGACATACAGCACGGGAGCCTAGGGAATGCTAGCGCCTAAGAGAGTAAAGTACCGTAAGCGAATGAAGGGCCGCATGAAGGGTTATGCGACCCGCGGCAATACGGTTGCCTTTGGCCATTACGGGCTGATGAGCTTGGATCCAAGCTGGATCACAAATAGACAAATAGAGGCGGCCCGAGTTGCCATGACGAGAGCGATGAAGCGCGGTGGCAAGGTGTGGATCAGGATTTTTCCGGACAAGCCCGTTACAAAGAAGCCCGCCGAGACGCGTATGGGTAAGGGTAAGGGTAATCCAGAGGGTTGGGTCGCCGTAGTCAAGCCCGGACGTGTGATGTTCGAGATTGAAGGGGTCTCGGAACGTGTCGCCAGTGTGGCCCTCAAGCTCGCCTCGGCCAAACTACCGGTAAAGACAAAAGTAGTTACGCGGGAGGACACCTAAGTATGTCTTTCAAGGATGCTGAAGTGAAACCCCTGAGTCCGGAAGCGATCCGGGAGTACGGGGCCGAGGCGCTGCAGGAAGAAGTTGACCGCCTTCGAGAAGCCCAGTTCCGGTTGAAGTTCCGATCTGCCACCGAAGATGTATCCGGTGACAATCCACTTCGCTTCAGAATCTTGAGGCGGAACATTGCGCGAATCCAAACGGTCATTCGCGAGAGGAATGAAGGATGAGCCAGGAAGCGTCAGTGCGAAAACGTCGTAAGGTGCGAACCGGGACAGTGATCGGCGACAAGATGGAGAAAACCGTCGTAGTCAAGTTGACGCGGCGGCTTGCGCATCCGTTGTACGGCAAGATGATAACTCGATCTAAGCAAGTGAAGGCTCATGACGAACTCGGAGCTACAGCGGGTGATACCGTTCGCATTGTGGAGACACGCCCTCTGTCCAAGACCAAGCGGTGGCGGGTGACAGAAATCTTGACCAGGGTGGAATAGAGAGGCCGATAGGTGGTTCAGCAAGAGACGATCGTTAAGATTGCCGATAATTCTGGCGCTCGGCGTGCTCTGGTAATTCGAGTGCTTGGTGGCAGCAAAAGGCGTTACGCGGGCCTGGGTGACGTTGTCGTCGTTACCGTCAAGGACGCGTTGCCTAACGGACAGGTGAAGAAGGGAGATGTCGTGAGGGCGGTAGTAGTGAGGACGGCCAAAGAAACGCGGCGCAAAGACGGTAGTTATATAAGATTCGACGAGAACGCCGCCGTACTCATAGACGATGCGGGAGAACCCCGCGGTACGCGCATCTTTGGCCCAGTGGGTCGTGAGCTGCGTGAAAAGCGCTACATGAAGATTGTGTCACTTGCTCCCGAGGTCATTTAGATGGCTGCTCCAATACACAGGAAGTCTCGTAAGACAAACGCCGGAGAGCCAGTGTTTCGCGAGAAGATGCGTATCACGAAGGGCGACAAGGTTCAGGTTGTCAGTGGAGATTTCAAGGGCGTTGAGGGAACCGTCTTAAGAGTACACACCAAGACGGGTGGTGTTGTGGTCGAAGGCGTTAACGTAGTCAAGAAGCATAAGGCTGCGACCCAGAACAGTGAAGGCGGCATCATCGAATTTCCCGCGCCGATTCATCACTCCAACGTGATGCTTCTAGACCCCGAATCCGGAAACCCGACTCGGATACGCCGCAAGAAAGACAAGGATGGGACGGTAGAACGCTTGAGCGTGAAATCCGGCCAGCCCATTCCGGGGAATACGTAAGGAGCATGGATGAAGCAGAGAAGAAAAGC
>JACZUR010000148.1 GCA_022573095.1 Gemmatimonadota bacterium
AACTGCCGCCGGTCAATCCCCGCACCTCTACCAGTAACGAACTGGTTGTTGCCTCGTGAATCGTAAAAGCGAGTTCGACCTCCCCCCGCCTCCGAGGTGTTGATCAACTCGTCATCCCCTCCGCCACCGATCACGCGAATAGTTATGCGCCCGTTTACTCCGGAGATGACGGCTCTGTCGTCTCCACCCCTGAGATACAGCCTTATCTCTTGCGTCTCCCTCGGTAGGAAGACTCGCCGAAAATACGGTTCCCCAAGGCCGTCGTCCTCGGATTCGTTGCGCTGGTAGATGCGCACCTCCGTCTCGCCATCCACGTGGTGTATTATCTCTGCCACCTCGGACGCGTCTGTCGCCTTGATCTCGACCTGGCGGCTGATCAGGCGATAGTAGCGGTCCGCAAACTCCGGCAGGGCATCGCGTCGCGACTTCAGTGCCTCGGCGATTGAGGTGCCACTCAGCTCGTAGTGCGCAGCCGGCATCCGGCGAACGGCATCGTCGATGACATCGTCGGTGATCTCACGCTGAACAGCGACTGCAATTGAATCCCAGCTGGACTTGGATAATTCAGCCAACAGTTCGCGGTCTACTTCCCAGCCGTTGAATGTGAGTCCGAACAGACTCGGATAAGACGGAGAAAATCCGATCTGTTGACGTCGCATCAGCCTGGCCACACCCATAACTAAGCCATCGAAGTCAACAAACGCCTGGTCTCTATCTTCTGGAATAGGCTGCCAGAGACGGCAATCTCCGTCCGGAAAACTTGCCCAGCGCCACTGGCCTGCGTGCCGGTCTTTGTCGCCGACGAGTATGTCGATCATGCGAGCCCTGAGGAACGCGTGGGCGTCAACCCGGTCGCAGGGACTCTCTTCGAGCCGTTCGAAAAACCGTTCCGACCCGCTGATACGTCGCGAGCCCGCGAATCCAGCCGTATTGTCCGCTCCTTCGTCGGGGTGTAGCACCAACATTCCCAACATCCCTGCAAAGGTCTCCCTGAACTCACCCAGCCGTGGGTCGTCCGGAACAATTACCAGAGTGTGCTCTGCGTGTAGCACGCCTGCGGCTTCCAGCAGTGGATCCACCACCAATGCTGCCAAAGGATGCAAGGAACTGATCTGATCCTGAATTACCGACTCCGCGAATGTACCCCTCAGATCAGGGATAAGCCGCTTGGCGGGGTCCTTGTCCACCGATCTGACCACGTACCTCCGGCCGTCATTGCCCCTGAAATGAAGCGAGGTAGTTTGTCCAAAACCCCCCGTCCGAAATGGGGTCAGGCCACCACCCACACTGTCCAGGTTGAGCACGGGCACTTCAATGGGGACTGTCCAAAGTTCCCGGTAATCGCCCCCGAAAAGAAACCGGCCCAAAGCACCGCGCCTATATCTCTCTCCCGCAGCCATCGTGTGGGTGGTCGCGCCCGGTGGCGGCGGCGACGTGGCGATCTGCGCTTTAAGCGGGATCGTCAGGGCCGAGGCACACACTAACGTCAGCGAAACGAGCTTGGTTGTCTTCGGCAGCATGCGGTAACTCTTCCGCTGCGGACTGGGTTCAAGCATCGCTGTCATTGGCCTACGACGTTAGACGCCGACCGGTTGATCGGCGATGAGCCCAGTCGACGAGGTGCAGGATCGTCGCGGTCGAGTTGGGTGCCGGGACTCCCGAAGCGCAAGCGAGCGACTAAACCCGGAGCGTTCGCGGGTGCGCAAAATCTTGAACCATTCGTACACTCCTCCCCCTCTCCCCCCGGTAAGGCGACGTTAGTGCGAGATCTTGAGAAGTGCAACATGCACAACCTACAGATCAGAAATCTGCAGGTTGGTCAGCTCAATATCACTGAGAAAATCACTGACGCAAGAGGGAAATGCCGGGTACTCTTCATCCTATGACCCTGGCTTTCTGGGTGATGCCGCAGGGTTGGGGGAGTGGCGTTTATGCTGCGCGATATAATAAGTTCAGTGGGTGCGCTACGCAGGGCCAAAAGGAATTAGGCTGATTCCCTTGAGGTCAGCAGTTCTTGGTGCTCTGATGGTGGCAAGGAAGGTTCGCTTGTGACTTCACTGTTCCTTGGATTCGCCACTGGCGGGGTCTGCTCGATCGGTTCTGCCTGCCTGACGATTCGTCAAAAGCGTGGCGAAGACCTCGCCCGGCGCACTATCATCATCGCCGTCTTGCTGACGACGCCATGGGCCGCGCTCCCTATCCGACTCTTAGGACAAGACACGCCCAGCACTCCTCAAGCGGCACCGGAGTCTGTGACGGTCGTCCCCGGACCGCGATACCAGGCAGGGTGGCTGCACGGGTTGATGGCAGGCCGGGGATACCGCGATTTATGGAACACACCCATTACGGTGGAAGTCGGAGACCTGTCAAAACTGGGCGGTGGCCTCACCCCCATCCGCCTTGGTGGCGGTGTGACCACCAGAACCCTGCATGTGCAAGGTGCGGACGGAAAACGGTACGTCCTGCGGTCCGTCGACAAGTACGTGGGACAGGGAATTCCAGAAGAGTTTCGCGGAACGCCTTACGAATTCGTCCTTCAAGACCAGATCAGTGCTTTTCACCCCTCCGGCGCGCTTGTTGTCTCAGCTCTGTTGCAAGCCGTGGGAGTGCTTCATGTCGAATCTCGCCTGCTGGTTGCTCCGGATGATGCGCGGCTCGGCGAGTTTCGCGAGCAGTTTGCTGGCTTGTTGGTGCTCTATGAAGAGCGCCCGGATGAAGGTCCCGACGACACCGAGGGGTTTGCGGGTTCGCGCAAGATCGTGGGATCGGAGAGATTGTTTGAGCTCCTCGAAGAAGACCCGCGGCACGGTGTTGACGCGGTTGCGTTTCTCAGAGCCCGACTCATTGACCTCTTGGTGGGAGATCGTGACCGCAGTGTCAATAATTGGTGGTGGGCGCGGTTCGACGACGGTGACCGCTACATTTGGAGACCGATACCCCGGGACCGTGATCAGGCTTTCATCCGTCTCGACGGCGTGTTGAAATGGTTGCTTCGATTCTACGAGCCGCGACTCGTGGTGTTCGGTGAAGACTATCAGGTCGTCGGGTTGACCCGAAGCGCCTGGGATCTGGACCGGAGCTTCCTCGTCGGTCTCGACAAGCCGTCTTGGGATTCGGTCGTTACTGAGCTACAAGGACAGCTCACCGACTCGGTGATTGAAGCGTCCGTTCAGCAGATGCCTGCCGAGCATTACCAATTGATAGGCGCGACCCTGGCTAACACGCTCATGAAGCGGCGAGATCGACTGGGCGGGGCTGCCGATCGTTTCTACGAGATTATCTCCGGATATGCCGACATCCACGCGACCGACGAGTCAGAACTCGCCGTGATCGATCGGATTGACCGCGATCACGTGGAAGTCCGGCTGTATCGCCGAGGCGATGAGAGCCGCGATCCCGAGCAGGCTCCGTACTTTGACCGCACCTTCGATCGGGATGAGACGCACGAGATACGCCTCTATCTTCACGGCGGTGCTGACCGAGCAGTGGTTCGGGGCTCCCCTCAGCAAAGCATTAGGGTACGCATCGTGGGTGGAGGAGGTGCGGACGAGCTAATTGACTCGTCGCGGGTGCGGGGACGCCAAACCTATTTCTACGACGCCGGATCAAGAACCCAGTTCGGGCGCGGGCCTAGCACGGTAGTGGTCCGTAGACACGCACCACGCGCCGTGTCCTGGGGGGAAACTGCAGCGCTTACTCCCGATTGGGGTCACGCCTGGCGCCCTGCACCGCAGCTCGCTTTTGATCGGGACCTCGGGCTCTTCATTGCCGCCGGGGCAACGCATTACCGGTACGGCTTCCTCAAGACACCATACAGCTCCCGCATTCAACTGAGTGGCGGATACGCAACCAGCCTGGAGCGCTTTGTGGTCGACTACCGGCATGATTTCCGAGACGCAGTCCGCCGCGTTCACCCGTCGCTCCACGCACGGTGGTCGGGGATCGAGATCCTGCATTTTCACGGGTTCGGGAATGCAACAGAGGCGCCGGAGTCCAGAGTTTTTTACAGAGTCAAGCAGCAGCAGTTACTACTCGCGCCCTCGGTTACGATCTCAGGTACACATAACTTTGAAATTGAGCTGGGCCCGGTTCTAAAGGTGTCTTCCACAGACACGGTTTCCGACGCCAGGACCTTCCTTAGCCAGGAACGCCCCTACGGATCGGGTTCGTTCGGCCAGCTCGGCGCACAGGCGGCTTTCCGGCTTGACAGGCGCGACCGATCTGTGGCGTCTACTCGAGGATTCTATCTGGCTGGAGGAGCGAGTTATTACCCCGCGCTGCTAGAAGTCGATCGCGGAGCCTTTGGCGGAATCCAAGGCGAGGCCTCGGCTTATCTGTCTCCATCGAGGTCCGCCAACGCAACGTTGGCGCTCAGAGTAGCAGCAAAGAAGATGTGGGGTATCATCCCGTTTCACGAGGCAGCCTTCATCGGCGGAGCCCGCACGGTGCGCGGCTTCCGGGAACAGCGCTACGCCGGTACCGCGGCGGTGTATGCGAACGCCGAGCTACGTGTGTTCCTCACCAAATTCTCCTTCCTAAATTTTCCGACTGATTTTGGCGTCCTCGGATTGACCGACGTGGGGCGCGTTTTTCAAGACGGAGCAACTCCAGGGGGATGGCATACGGCGATCGGCGGTGGCATATGGATCGCTCCAGTGCAACGCTCGAATACCTTCAGTATCGCCATGGCCCGAAGTGTTGAACGCACGGCGTTCTATGCCAGCACGGGCTTCCTGTTTTAGCAGATATTCAGTGGGTTGATTGCGCTCAACAATCACATCGTGAACTTGAATCGCCTTGGTGGCAGCCCATGCTGCGGTTTCACAAGCGTAGCAAACCTGTCGCGACTCGATTTTCGTTCACGATCGTACAACTGGATCCAGCGAATTCCTCGCCATGGGGTTCCCATATGAGCTTTGTCACGGCGCTGCCCGCATACTTGCACTCTAACCCAGCGACCAGCTGACACCACGGAGGGTGTCGACGAAGCCGTGATCGAAGGCTCGCGAGGGCGTCAGGGTGCCGGCCGCGGGTCCGGCATAGCTGTCTGCGAGCAGTGCTTGGACGGCGGACACTGCACTGTCAGCAGTGAGTGCATAGCCATTCGGTGTAGTGAGTTCCACCGTTGATAATTCATGCTCTTCGTTTCTCGCTTGACACCACACCCGTGCCATGCCGTGTTCCAGCTCCTGCGCGTTCGGTCCCTTAACGGTACGCTTTACATACCATTTGAGTAGCTGCTGCACCGGGCGCGCCGCGAACAGTCGCCGCGCGCGACTGACGCGTGAGAGCTTCCTGAGTCGGCTAGGCGAGACGGCCAAATAAACGCGGATGTTAGGGACACCGGTCGAATACCAAGCAGCGCTGACATCTCCCCAAGGAATGCACACAGCGTGTCGTTCGCGGTCGGTAAAAGGAATCTGGCGCGTGATTGAGCCAGCCGGGACATCGACAATCCGACCGTCGCGGCGTTCGCGACCCGGACGGCCGAAATTTTCTATCATCGTCTTTGTGGTGCCCGGACTGGTGGATCCCGTGGCATGGAAAGCAATATCTAGGTGGGTAGGGTGCGCGATGCGTTCCGCCGCTCGCGCCGCCGCGCAGTCAGTGGGGACCACGTCAAAGCCGACGCCGGGGAGCAGAACGATACTCGCTTGGCGTGCCCGGCCGTCGAGTCGGTGCAGTGCCTCGAAAACGTCTATTTCGCCCGTGATGTCTAGATAGTGGGTGCCCGTATCCAGGCAGGCTTCCGCCATAGGCCGGTAGGTTTGTGAGAACGGTCCCGCGGCATGAAGCACAGCCGCCATTCCGTCCAGCCCGCGCCGTATGCCGTCAGCATCGCTTAGCGAGAAC
>JACZUR010000149.1 GCA_022573095.1 Gemmatimonadota bacterium
CGGGTCGATACTCTGGTCTTCCGAGATCAAGCGAACACGCAAAGTCTGCCCCGCAGTGGCAGGAAGTCTCCAAGCCTGCGCGTATGCGTTATTGGAGAGCAACGCGTCGTCTTCGGTTATTTCGCCGTCGATCTGCTCGCCTGGTTCGATGACTCTATCTTCCGTGGGGAGCAGTGCTACGCTGAAGCCGTTTAGCGCAGTGCCCGTGCCCTGGATGAAGCTATCGGGTCCGCCTGCGCCGCTGCTTGGACATGCTCCGGAATCCAGCGGCGGCGTTCTTTCACTAACTGTGATTTCGAAGTCCCCGCCCGCCGTCGCTGAAAAAGAACTCACTCCGATCGTGTACGTACCCGAGCGGGGAAATCTGACCCGGACACGAGAGTTGCACGCTCCACCATCGTCGTCGTCGGTCAGAACTTCTTCGAGCCCGGGGCCGGACACGTAGAGAAACGTATCGAAGTCCCGGGACGTCAGATCGATGATCCTAATCTCACCGCTCTCGCCGGTGATATGCCAGGCCTGTATATACGAGCCGTCCGGGCAAGTGGCGTCGTCGCCGCCGAGCGTTCCGTGTGCCGTTTCGCCCTGCACAACCTCACGGCCGTTAGTCGGTAAATCGTCGAGCAGGATCTCGCATGCTGCGGCCTCGAAGTCGCCGCCGTGGCCTGGCGCGCAGTTTCTCGGATCGCGGGGAGCGGGCTGTTCATCAGCTGTAAGTACGAATTCGCCGGTCGCAACGCCAACGGTGTTGACCACGACGATGTACTGGCGGTCTCTTCGCGGGGAGAATGAGATGCGCGAGTTGCAATAACCCGCGCCATCGTCGTCACTGAGATCTACTCCCGGCCCCTGGATCCAGAGGAAAGAATCAAAATCCTCAGAGGCAAGGTCAACCGTCACTTCGCGCTGATCGCCGAGTACGAGCTCCCAAATCTGGAAGTGAGTATCGTCGGTGTCCCATATGTAATCTTGTGCAGTGAGGCGGCCTTCCCTTTCTTCACCCACAGTGAGTTGCATTCCCGATGATTCCGCGGCCGAGAAGTCGTCTACGTGGCGCATCGCCGCTGTTGGTCTGACGACCATCGGGGTGCGGGCGGATGCACAGCCCAGGGCTGTGATCAGAACGTATGATAGCATGACTCCAAGGGCAGGTTGTTTCACGAATCTCACTCCGGTTAGAGGTGTCTGATACCGCGCAATTGCAATTTGACCGCGCGTCCTACCTGGCACAATAGCTGAACTATTTTAACCCGCGAATGCGTCGGCGATGATCCCGAACTCTTGGTCGGTGACCGTTCTAACGTCTAGCAGAACGGCGTCGGATGCGCAGCGTGCGATGATAGGTGGCGAGTGGGACCGCAGTTTCTCCAGTACCGCCTCGCAAGAATCCGTGGCCAGTGATACAAGCGTGGTTTCCAGGCGGGCATTGGGAAACGCCCCGCCGCCCACCGAGGAGTGGCCACGAATGAGTTCCGATCCGGGGATTCTTCGCGACAGACGCCGGGCGCGTTTCTTGAGCGTCGCGCCATCGACCGTCAACATCCGCAGAGTGGGGATTTCGGTGAGCGCCGTATCGCAATCTCTGAATATGGCCAAGGTGGCTTCTAACCCGGCGATCGCTGTCTTGTCGGCGCGCACCACGCGAGCCAGCGGATTCTTCGAGAGTTGCTCGATGATCTCCGATGAGCCGACTATTATCCCTGCTTGGGGTCCGCCAAGCAGCTTGTCTCCCGAGAAAATCGTTGTGGCTCCCGCGGTGACACTGTTCCTGACTAGGGGTTCACCGGTGAGTCCGAACTCCGCAAGATCAATGAGCAATCCGCTACCGACATCGTGAACCACGGCTATATCTGACCGCAGTCCCAACCTCACCAGATCCTCGATAGACACCTCGCTCACAAATCCGTCGATGGTAAAATTTGAGCGGTGGACCTTCAGTAAACACTTCGTACTGGCAGTGACGGCGTTTTCGTAGTCGGGGAGGTGGGTGCGATTCGTCGTACCCACTTCGACGAGGTGGCTGTCGCTCTTCGCGATGATATCCGGGAGCCGAAAGGACCCGCCGATTTCGACCAGTTCCCCTCTGGAGATGACGGTCTCCCCTCCGCCGGCTAGCGTGTTGATTGTGAGCAGCAGAGCTGCCGCGGCGTTGTTGACGACAAGTGCATCTTCCGCCCCAGTGAGTTCCTTCAGTATCGCGCGCACATGCTTCTGACGCGATCCGCGTGTCCCGGAGGATTCATTGTACTCGAGCGTGCTGTATTCGAGCGTTTTCCAGACGGCGTCCTTGGCGGCGTCCGCGAGCGGTGCGCGGCCAAGGTTGGTATGCAGAACAACTCCGGTTGCGTTAATCACCCTCTTAAGCGAGAGGGCGCGCCACGTGGCGGTCTCGCTCTCGACGGCTGCAAGCCATCCTTCCTCCGGTTCTTTTCCGCCGGCCGCGCGCGCACGGACCAGCACAGCGCGGATCGCGTTCGTTACGACCGTTCGCGGGTGGCTGTCGATCAGGCCCTTGTTCTCAGCTGCTAAGACCAGGGAACTGACGGAGGGGATCTTCCGGCGGGTATCGTTCATTTGTACGTCACAGAGAATCCTGGGGTTCGGCGGCTTCCGCCCGCTCTTCCGCCCGTTCGGCGGTGACCAGAAGTGTGCGAGACTCTTCGACCGCTCCCTCTATGTTGGAAGCGATGGCAACGAAAACGTAGCGGCGCTCGTGCAAGAGCGGTTCGATAGTCACAACGTACCAGCTGTCGCTCAACTTCGGTCTCTCCGACAGGATCGCCAGTTGGGGATCTTCAGTCTCTTCGACCGTGGCCGCGATTGAATCGACTGCGACCGAATCGGGTGCCGCAAGTGAATCGGCCACGGTTACGGCCAGCGCACGCCTGGCGGCGACGAGCGAGTCGTAAGCTTCTTTGCTCATCACGGAGTCTACCAGCACGGGCTGTGAATCGGGAAGCAGGAGAATTCGCATATCTCCCCTGGCCGGCTCTGCGGGCGCAAGCATCTGATTGAAGGTCAGGCGTGTCGTTACGCTGTCGATCTGAGCCGCTGCGCGCAGCCTCGGACCGGTTGTATCGTGCGCAAAGGTCCACAGCGTTGCGGTGGCGCTGCTGTCCAACGAAACCAAGACAGAGTCGAACGCCTCACGGCGATCCCTGCGGCGATTGCCGTTTCCGTCTATCGTCGCCAGGAGTAGATAATCTCCTCGTGGGAGAGCCGTTATCCTGAAATTTCCAACGCTGTCCGTGCGTCCTGTATATGTAAGAGAGTCCGGGAGGTGTATCGCTTCGACCAGAGCACCGACCGCCATCCGTGACTGCTCCCAGTCGACGGCGGTTCCGGAAAGCACGGTTGCCGGGATCGCCCCGCCCGTCGAAAATGTTACGGTCGTCGACGAGTCGGAGACGTTGTTGCTGAGATCCGTGGCGCCTTTGAGCAGGGTTACGTGGTATACGGTGTTTTGGATCCAACCGTCGCGTGGCTTGACCGCAATGGTGTTTCTTCGCCACGAGATGCTGAGGCGTTCGTGTCGTGGCGAAATTTCGATCAGTCTTTCGAGTCCGCCCGCCGACCGCTCGCTAACTACTTCGTCGAATCGGAACTCGACTCTGCCACTGAAGTTGTCCTGGATACTTCCCGAGTCTGGTACGACGCTCACAAGTTCGGGAGGATCGAAATCGGGCGGTCCTCCCGGTGGGTTGCGTACTGCTGCGCATGCGCCCGCGGCGGCCGCTAGCAGCCCAAGGACCGCAGCTTGTCCGCAATCGTGTCGCGCTGCTCG
Organism: Gemmatimonadota bacterium; assembly: GCA_022573095.1. Lineage (GTDB taxonomy): Bacteria > Gemmatimonadota > Gemmatimonadetes > Gemmatimonadales > GWC2-71-9 > B16T1B5. Next base: position 3,785 of record JACZUR010000149.1, read on the forward strand.
CGCCAAGCTCTCTCCTTTTCGCGTTCACGCTCAACTACGTCTGCCGGCGCACGCGTCGTGAACGCTGCGTTGGATAGTTTCTTAGTGACGTTAGCCACCTGCTTATCGAGCCGGTCGTGTTCCTGTCCGAGCCGTTTGCACTCCCTGCGAACATCTACCGCTTCGCCTAGAGATACGAAAACGGACGAACCGTCGGTTAGCACCGAGTGCGACCCCACGCCGTCATGGATACTTGCGAACTCGATACTCGATACTTTAGCCAGCCTCTCTATGGTCCCCAGCTCCATCTCGAGAAATTCTCGCGTATCGCCGCCTGCCGGATTCACCACAATGGAAACGGTTTTCGCATGGGGGACGTTGTATTCCGCGCGGACGTTTCGTACCGCTCCGATCAAGCCCTGAACCAACCCAAAGCCTCTCTCCGCCTCTTGATCATGCAGTGTTTCGTTTGCCTGCGGCCAGCTTGCGCCTGCAAGTAGTGGTTCCGCGGTTTCAGATAGGTGCGACCACAACTCTTCAGTTAGGAATGGCATGAGCGGGTGCAGCAGCCGGAGCGAAGTTTCAAACACATACCTCAGGACGCTGCGCGCGACCAGCGCGCCCGGTGCTTCCTCCTCGAGCCGGATTTTTGCTTGCTCCAGATACCAGTCTGCCAGTTCGTTCCAGATGAACTGGTAGATTCCGCTCGATGCGTCATTGATCCTGAAGTTCTGCAGCGCCTGTGTAATGCTCGCAACGGAACGCTGGCTCCTGGAAACTATCCAACGATCTGCCAGTTCCAGCTGGCCTCTGTCAATTTCGGTGAGTGGCCGGGTTTCAGCATCGATCTTTGAGAGTATGAAGCGGCCTACGTTCCACACTTTGTTGGCGAAGTTGCGTCCGACAGCGAAGGTGGCGTCGAGGTCCCGATAATCCAGCACTACGTCGGCGCCTATCGCGCTTCCCGAGAGCACTGTAAATCTCAGTGCGTCAGCCCCGTATCGATCGACCACTTCGAGCGGATCGATTCCGTTGCCGAGGGATTTGGACATCTTACGATGTTGTGCGTCTCGTACGATGCCGTTGAAGAACACCGTTCGAAACGGCACATCCCCCATGAACTCTATGCCGATCATTACCATCCGTGCGACCCAGAAGAAGATGATGTCGGGTCCGGTTACCAGGGTGTGACCCGGGTAGTAGCGCTCGAGGTCAGGAGTCTTTTCTGGCCAGCCGAAAGTAGAGAACGGCCACAGCTGAGACGAGAACCACGTATCCAGCACATCCGGGTCCCGCGTGAGACTGCCGCCACACTTGTCGCAGCTGGTGGGATCTTCCCTGGCAACTATTATCTCTGCGCAATCGTTGCAATACCACGCTGGTATCTGGTGCCCCCACCATAGCTGTCTGGAGATGCACCAATCACGGATGTTGGTCAGCCACCGCTCGTAGTCGTCACCTCGTCGTTTCGGGACGAACTGAATCTTGTCCTCGTGGTACGCTTTGAGGGCGGGCTCTGCAAGTGGTTTCATCTTGACGAACCACTGGTCGCTGAGCCGCGGTTCGATGATCGAGTCACACCTATAGCAGTGACCTATTGCGTGAGAGTGATCTTCGATCTTGACCAGCGCCTGCTGATCTTGCAGCGCCGCGACAACTTTCTTCCGTGCAGCGAATCGATCGAGGCCCCGGTATTCTTCGGGAACGTTCTCGTTCAGGCTCGCGTCTTCGTTCATGATGTTGATTGCCGGCAGCCCATGTCTCGACGCGATTTCGAAGTCGAGAGGGTCGTGCGCGGGCGTCACCTTTACGGCGCCGGTCCCGAACTCCCGGTCCACGCCATCGTCGGCAACGATGGGGATACGTCTGCCCGTGAGCGGTAACTCGATCTCGAGTCCAATAGCGTCCTTGTAGCGTTCGTCTTCCGGGTGTACAGCAACCGCGGTATCTCCGAGCATCGTTTCCGGGCGTGTGGTTGCTACGATCACTGACTCGATGCTCTTGACGCCGATACCAGCTATCGGGTACCGCAAGTGCCACAACTTTCCGTCTGTTTCTTCCTTCTCGG
>JACZUR010000150.1 GCA_022573095.1 Gemmatimonadota bacterium
AACTGCCACACCACCTCGTTGCCAGCTTCAGGTCGACGCTGGAGGAAGCCGACCAAGCCGACCTGCTCCTGCACGTGGTTGACTCCTCCCACTCCCACTGGGAAGATCAGATCGAGTCGGCCGAGAAGGTACTTAGCGAACTGGAGCTGAGCGATCGCTCCGTGCTATACGTCTTCAACAAGGTGGATCTGCTCGAGGATCGCGGCGTCTTTGAAGCACAGATTCGCCAGCGCTATCCCAATTCCGTGTTCGTTTCGGCAACGCAGGGCAGGGTGGACGATCTTAAGGCCGCCCTCGGAGACCGGGCGCTTCTTCCCGGCTACGAACGAGAACAGGACTTCAAGACCTCCGCCACGCCACTAGCGAACGAATCCGCGGAGAAATGACGCTCGGCGCGTTGACGCCCCTTTGCACCAACTGCACCCAGTTCGTCCGGACTCAACGTCAGCACCTCACACATTAGCTTTCTTAACGCATCGACGTTCCGCGGCTCACACAACCAGCCGCCAACTCCCGGCTCCCATTCCCGTTTCCCGCTTCCCGATTCCCGATCGTCTGACCGCTCCCCGCTCCCCGCTCCCCGCTCCCCTCCCAAAATCTCAACCGGCCCTCCCTCTTTCACTGCGATGACCGGCACCCCGCACGCCATCGATTCCATGATCACACGCCCAAAGGGCTCCGGGCGAAGCGAATAATGAACCGAAAGGCACAATTCCGGATAAACCAGATGGACATCTGTCTGGAACTCGAGGTGATGGACCCGCTGGTTCTTTGGCGCCCGGACCTTTCCCGCCAACTCCTTACCGAAGGCGTGTTCGGCCACAGTGTCATAGATCGGTCCGCCGACGAACACGAGATGTGTGTCGAGGAAATCAGCTGAGATTCGCTCGAAGGCGGACAACACCTCTAACTGGCCCTTCCACGCTGCGAACACCGCCGGCATCCCTATGATCCTGTCTTCCGTTCTGATTCCGAGCTTTTCATGTATCCATCCCGTCGGTGGACGGGGTCGAAAGCGATCGAGATCGATCCCGTTGTGGAGGACCCGAGTTCGCTCGACTTGCCACGAATCTCCTACCGCTCCGCTATTCACAATCACTTTGCGGGGGAAGCGGCGTGCCAGAAACTTCCACACCGCACCGGTCGAATCCGGCGGGTACTCTCTGATGTGCCATACCGCTGGAAAGTCACGCGCCCACACCGTTGCGAGGTGGGTCTTGAAAGAATTCGAATACAGGACGGTAGCGGGGCTCGCGAGTCGTCCGATGGCTCTACCCGCTTCGGCAAACCTGGGTAACGCCATGATCGTATTCAGCGCGGAGAACTTGCCGGGCTGCTGAGAGAGAGGTAGCAGCGGTTTGAGTTCCGGGATCTCCACAATCGAAACATCGTTCTCTGTCAACGCGTCGGTTAAGGGGCCTTCGTGCGGTACGCCAACGCGGAGGTCGATTCCAAGTCCTCGAGCCCTCGTTGCGAAATCCAGCAGGCTTCTCTCGGATCCGCCGAGCGCGGAGGAGATGGAGAGCGCTAGGACGGGCTGAAGAATTTCCGCCACCACACCTCGATTACCAGCAGGTTCCAGAGCGAAAGGCCGCGCGATCTTCCCGAGCGATGTTTATCCAGCAGAGCCTTTACGCCGGCTGGAGAGAGGTATTCGTTGGTAAATGAGCCACGCTGGTTCGCCAGGTCGTCGAGTCGAGTGCCGAGTGCTCCTTTGAACCATTCATCGAGCGGTGGTTTGAAGGGCGCCTTCGGTCTTTGCACGCTAATCTCGGGGATCTCCGCGGCGAAGGCGTGCCTCAACAATTTCTTTCCGAGCCACGCGGTTCTCAGATCGTCAGGAATTCGGGACACGTACTCGACGAGTTTGTGATCGAGGAGGGGAACGCGGGCCTCTAGGCTCGCCGCCATCGACATCTTATCCACTTTGAGCAGTACGTCGTTGAGCAGCCAGCGATTCAGGTCTTGTCTCCACGGGGCGAGATCGGAGTCGCAGCCGTAGGCATCCTTCCACGATGTTATCGCCGGATGGATTTCCAAGAGTTCATTGGGCTCAAGGTCGCTCATCCAGAGTGCGTTTCTCAGCAGTCGATCCGGGTCGGCATCGGCAAGACGTCGCGCAACGTGTCCGCCCAGACCGGGTAGCCTTGTCGCCAGCTTTAAGAACGGTCTCCACATCGCCCGCGGCAGTCGGTGCAGTCGATCTGCGAGCACGGACAGCCGATAGCGAGGATACCCACCGAACAGCTCGTCGCCACCTTCACCCGTTAAAGCTACTGTTACCTGTTGCCGCGCCACCTCCGAAATCAGCAGTGTTGGCAGAGCAGCTGCATCGCCCAAGGGTTCGTCCATGTGCCAGACGACTCTTTCCAGCTCATCCGCGGTTCGCAACGCAACCAGGTGCTCTGTATGATCGGTGCCGATCTCCTGTGAGACTGCCTTGGCGTAGGGTCGTTCATCGCCCGTTGTAGGACTGAAACCTACGGTGAATGTCTTAGGTCTCGTAGCGGAGAAGGCGGCCATCTGGCTGACGATGACGGTGGAGTCGAGTCCTCCGGAGAGAAGCGCTCCCACTGCTACGTCACTCACTAACCGATACCGCACCGATTCACGAACCAAGTCACGCACTCGGTCGGCGGCCTCTTCGAACGATGGACGAAACTCCGGATCAGCTTCGGGAGCCTCCCAGTACCGATACCACTTGATTTCGCCGTTGGCGATCTCAGCGAAGGTACCGGGTTCCACGCGGTTGATTCCAGCGAACATCGTCTGATCTCCACTAACGAATCGATTCGCGAGCTGCTCCGGGATTTTTTGTTCGTTGATCCTTGCAGATATGTCAGGGTGCACGAGGAGAGCTTTTATTTCTGAAGCAAAGGCCCATCCCTGCGACGCACGTGCTATATAAAGAGGTTTAATCCCGAGTCTGTCGCGGGCTATCAAGAGTCTGTTGGTATCGGTGGCTGAGATGGCGAGCGTAAACATACCTCGCAGCCTCTCCACGACTCCCCGCAGCCCCCATTCCTCGAAACCGTGTACAATTACTTCGGTATCACCTTTACTCTTGAAGTGGTGCCTCAGTTCGAGCAATTCAGTTCTTAGGTCAGCGTAGTTGTAAATTTCTCCATTCAGCACCGCACCCACTGTTCCGTTTTCGTTGAACACCGGTTGGTGGCCACCCTCGACATCAATTACCGATAACCGTCTAACTCCGAGGCACACGTCGCCATTCTCATGTACGCCGTGATCGTCTGGTCCGCGGTGCCGTACCGAGTCCAGCATGGGACGCACAATGCCCTCTCCGCCCGCTTTGTAGAGAGCTACGATCCCACACATCTAGGAAATCAGGCTCCTGTACACGTCCGCCGTCCGCGCGGCTGCCCTGCTCCAGGTAAACTGGCTGGCGCGCGCAACGCCTTTCTCTGCAAGTTCTTTGCGCAGCGCGGGGTTTAGCGCTATGCGCTCGAGTTCAACGCTGAATAGATCCGGGTTTTCACTGGGGACTATGATTCCGGTATCGCCATGAACATCCCGTAGACCACCAGCGCCGGACGATACGACGGGGACGCCCGCTGCCATCGCTTCCAACACGGGTAAGCCAAAGCCCTCGTAACTCGACGGGAAACAGAGCACATCAGCCGCGCGGTATGCGTGATGTAACTCTCTTTCCGGCATGCTGCCTAGAAAGACGGAGCATTGATCGAGGCCGGCCCTCTTGAGTGTCTTTACTTGTTCCCCGGTTAGTTTGGCACCTACCTGTAGCAGCCAAGCGCCAAACCCACTGGCCCGCAACTTCGCTACGGCCTTGATGACCACCGGCAGGTTCTTCCGTTCGTCCGAACTTCCGACATGTAGTACTACAAACGCGTCGGCGGGAAGCCGCCACTTCTCCCTGGTGAGCTGCCGTACTTCTGGATCGTCTGGTTCGAAAAACACTTCATCCACACCGTGTGGTATCACATGGATTCCCTCGTCTCCGCCAAGCCAGTGGCTCAACTCACTTTTCACGCGTTCGGTAAATACGATCCACGCATCCGCCGCCTTGATGCCCTTGAGCACCCTCCAGAGAAAGTGGTTGCGAATGTTCGCGGTAAAACTGCTCGTATCGAAGCCAACCGTCATGACCGGCATAAGGTCGTGCACCGATACCACCGCCGGTCTACCCTGCATTCCGTGGAGGATATGTGCGTAAGAGTGATCGAGGATGTGCACGAGATCAGAACTCATGCGTCTTACTTTCCGCGGGTACGTGAAGTACCTGCTGGCGTAGCGCCTCGCCTCACGGGTCAGCCATGTTTTGCCGCGTGCCATCTCGGGATGCGTCCTGCCGTGCGCGGCAGAAGCGTCAGCCGTGAGTTCCGATATTGGCCCAGAGACCCGGACAGCGAGATCGTCGTGCTCGGTCCGCAGATACTTGAGAATGCGGGATGCGTACCGATCCATTGACGGCCAGTTCTCGAGCGGAAGGTCGGGGACCAACAATATTCTTCGACCCGGGGTCCCCTTGGTGTCAGGCGGCAATCGACTTCACCTCATTGTAGATGCGTGCGAGTTGTGCGTTAGGATCGCACAATTGTCGGGCTCTTATTGGAGCCGCTGAGGCAAGTGCCGCGAGTCGATCGGGGTCTTCAATCAAAGATTCCAGCGAAACCACCAACTGTGAAACGTCGTCAGGGTCAATCAGTACACCGCACGACTCGTCGATTATTTCCAGTGCACCACCAATCGCGGTAGTCACCACCGGTAGTCCGGTGTAGAGCGCTTCTACAAAGGTTACACCAAACCCCTCCGGATGTGTATTCGGTTGGCAGTAGAGGTCCGCTGCCGCGTAGACATTGGCGATGTCTTTTCTGTCTCCGAGAAAACGAACGCTGTCCGAGATGCCAAGTCCGGCAGCTTGGGACTCGAGACTTGCCTGATATCGTTGCTCAGATGGTTGCTGAGCGCCACCCGCGAACCAGCAGTACACAGTCGCCGTCACGTTCAACCCTGCAACAGCTGATAGTAATACGGCATGTCCTTTGAGGGCTTCCATTCTTCCAGCCAACAGAATAACGAATGCGTCGGGGGGTGTGTTTGCCTGTTCACGAACTTCCAGACGAGTTGCGTGACCTGTTTGTGGCTCCTCAACTGGATTGTAGATCACGATGCTTCGCGCGTTGGGATACAGTTTTGGCAGAGTGCGCGCGGTCGAGTTGCTATTGCAGACAACCAGCTGCGGCTCGTGGCGCCGCGCCAATCGCTCCGTCCAGTGAAGTTTCCCCAGAGCGCCGTGAAGCCAGAAAACACAGGGTCCGCTCCAATTCGTGAGCACCGGACCAAAGATTCCCTGCGTCCATGGAGAGTGTGTGACAACAGCGTCGAAATTCCTCGTTGCCAGCAGGCGTCCAAGTAGCACCCTCGCCCTGAAAACAGTCCACGGCCTGCTGGCCTTGGCTGCGCCGAGAATATGCACTTTGGACTCACGACCTCTTAGCTCTCGAGCTAGGCGCGAATCGAAACAGAGAGCGTACTCGGACTCGAACCCACCCGTTTCATCGTCATAACTTCGTAGCGAGAGGAGGACGGTCTCAATTCCGCCGAAGAGATTCCCGCTATGGACGTGCAGGAGCCTAAGTTGGGTCACTTACGTTTCGCCGCTATTTCCTGGCCGGCGTCGATATCGGCGAGGGCCCGACCGGCCAGGATTCAACATGTTCATGCACCGCACCATTGTTGGTAGTTTGCACCCACGGTTCCAAATTCTGCTCGCCGTACTTCAAATGCAAGTAAGCCAAGCCTCTCCACGTTAGCTGATACCTGAAGGAGC
>JACZUR010000151.1 GCA_022573095.1 Gemmatimonadota bacterium
TCCAGCGCAGCGCTGGTGTGTTCGGGCATGCTCACATCGACGTGCCCTGATCCGGTATCGATGATCAATCGCCGAACCTCTGAGACGAGTTCCAGATCCACCGAACCGCTACCGGTGTCGATCATAACTTCGGGAGAGCTGACGTTGCGGAGGTTTACTCTTCCCGAGCCTGTGTCGACGTTGAGATCGGACACGGTGATATCGCTGCCGGTAACCGCGCCCGAGCCCGTATCCACAAGAGCGTATGCCCCGTTAATCGAAGAGATGGAGACTGCTCCAGAGCCGGTGTCCACTGCGACGGCCCCCTCGACGCCCGAGACGGAGACGCTACCGGAACCGGTATCGACGGCAACGTCGCCGTCGACGTCTCTTATGTCCACCTCAACATTGCCGACATCGACCACGAGATCGCTCCCGATGTTGGCTGCGGTAACGGTTCCCGCGACCAGATAAATCTCGAGCCGCTTGCCGTCGGGAACCATCACCCGGATGTCGGCCCACGCCTCTACACCTGGTCCGCGACTGCGAACGCGGTTCCTCGATCCGCGTCGACCTCTCCAGGAGTCGCCACGAGAACTTCTGCACCCCCAGGAGTACCCCCTGTGCCAGTGATCATGGCCGTAGAAGCTGCCGTCCGGCCGAATTCGCAGGTCGGAGTTCCCATGCGGGCGGGAGTCTGAGTAGATGATGTCGTCATCGGGGTAAATGACGCGCAAGGCATTGGCGTCGCAGATGTCGCCGATCTCGATCTCGAGCATGTCTGCGTCGCTTCCTCTGCGGGTCACTTCAACCACCAAGTCGGATCCGGATCCACGGGTTACTGTTATTTCGCCGGCTATGTTGTACACGGCGAGCCGGCTACCGGAAAGCGTGTAGGTCTCCTGACCAGCAAGTTGCTGGGGAGTCATAATCGCGAGCGCCGGAAGCGACCAGCACACGCTCTTTGATATTGCGAGCCATCTTGTCTTTAACATCTTTCTCTCCAGATCAACATTTCCGAAACTTTATTGTGCCATCGTCGGCCGCTGCGTACCACCCCGTCTACTCTACAGAGATCGTACGGCTATTGGCTTAGACAGCCCAAACGCCCAGATGGTTGGTTCGCTCCTCAGTCGAGGGTCAAGAGTTCCGAAGGTAACGAAATCTGGTACGTCGGTCCCGACGCCTCGAGCTGCGAGGGCGCAAAGGGACCCCATTCGACGGCGCAGGTACGGACCCCGGCAGCGTTACCCGCGTCTATGTCATGCGGCGAGTCTCCCACGAAAAGCGTGGTTTCCGGATCTGCCGCAAGATTGTCCAGCGCCTTGAGAACCGGGGCGGGATCAGGTTTGTGGCGGTTGATGTCATCCGCCGCTACCATATCGTCGAACAGTCCCTCGAGTCCGCAGTGGGCGAGCCCCCGGTAGGCGGTTGCCCGATTCTTACTCGTTACGACGCCGAGTGTCTTGCCCTCGTCCTTGAGACGCGTGACGATGTCACTCACACCGGGGTATCGGCGCATGAGTCTGTCATGATGGGCGGCGTTGAACTCTCTGTAGGTTTTTGTCATCGCATCGATTTCTTCTTCGTCGTCACTGAAAGATCTGAATTGTACCCACAGCGGCCGGCCCAGCGTTGCTATCCAGAGATGTTCCGGCGGAACGTGAGCTGTGTGCTTCGCCATCGTATGCCTGAAACTCGCAAGGATCAATTCGATTGAATCTATGAGCGTACCATCGACATCGAATAGGAAAGTTTCGAGAGGTTGGCTGGGCATGCCAGAAGGTAGGTGGTTGGAGGGCTAGATGGCTAGATGGCTAGGGGGGTCCGGGGAACGGGGGTTTTTATCGCTTACGGCCTACTGCTTATGGCTGTTTTCGTGCAGCGTGGCAGGTGAGCAGGGAGCGGGAGGATGGGTGGACTGACCCTCCAACCCTCCGCCCCTCCGACCCTCTATATTAACCCATGCCCGCCACGCCCTCCGCTGAACAAATCAAAGCCATTCAAGCCCCGTTAGGTCCGATCCTCGTAGTTGCAGGCCCAGGTGCGGGCAAGACGTTCTGTCTTATCGGTAGAGTGCGCCATCTGATTGAAGAGTTGAATTTCGTCCCGGAGCGTATTTGCGCCGTCACGTTCACGAACAAAGCCGCCGAAGAGATAACCGTGCGTCTGCGAGGAACATTGCGCGAACAAGCGGAGGAGGTAACCCGTGGTACTCTCCATGCTCTGTGTCTTGGCATGCTGCGAGATCACGGAGAGGCGGTTGGCCTAAGAGAGGGGTTTGGCATAGCCGATGAGAGTTATCAGCATACGGTGTTGCGGCGCCTGGATGTTGCACCGAAGCGCGCTAACCAACTGCTAACACTCTTTGGGAGGAGACAGCGGCAGGCGTATGAGCTTACATCCCGCGATGAAACATACTTCCAGCGCTACAAAGCCTATCTGCGATCGCGTAACCTGATTGACTTCGACGACATCATCTCGAAAGCTGGAGAGATGCTGAGCGAACATGATGATATTACTGATGCCGTAGCCGGCCTGTGGGACTACATCCTGGTGGATGAGTTTCAGGATCTCAGTGTAGCCCAATACAAGATCGTCAAACTGCTTGCCGACCGTCACGCCAATGTATTCGCGGTTGGTGACGAGGAGCAGTCCATTTTCTCGTGGACGGGTGCGGATCCCGGAGTGTTAAGCCGATTTCAGATGGAGTTTGGAGTCGGCGATCTGATAATCCTGGACCAAAACCGAAGATGTTCGCGCCAGATCTTCGAAGCGGCCCGAAACGTACTTCAGGGAAACCCCACGCTGTTTGAGAAAGAGATTCGCGCGGAACGCGAATCGGAATTTTCTGTCAGAGCGATGGAGTTTCCGGACGAAGCTGAAGAGGTGCGGTGGATCATGGACGACATGACGGCCGACCGTGAAGCGCATGGACTGGATTGGGGTGACTACGCCATTCTCTACCGGCAGCACCGCATAGGCGCTGAGATCGAAAAGAGTCTTGTGAGTGCTGGTCTACCGTGCCGACTTGCGCGCGGCCGGTCACTGCTGGATGACAGGGTTATTGCCTACGTCGTGGCTTCCCTACGGCTCATGACTTCTCCTGACGATCCCGTTGCCGTTGAGGCTTTTGCCAGTCAGATGCTCTCGCGGGAGCTGATGGAATTACTGCGCGCCCCGATGGACACGAGTGAAGAGGATACGCTCGGCGCGCTACGAACGTTCGCCCGGGGGCGCCCTCGGGGTGACCTCGATGCCAAGAAGATCTGGCGGCTAATCTACCACGTAGAAAATCTCAATGCGGTTTATCAATCTCACACGACGCTCTCAGGTCTGGTGGAGGAACTGCTCTCACAACGGATCGGCAGATATCGGAATCCTCTAGAAGAACTGCATCATGAACTGTCTGATCCGCCCGATTACCCAGGCGCCGGTGCGCTTGCAGACGCGTTGGCGAGAGTGGATGAGTTGGGGGGGACCGTCTGGGTGGAGTCAAGCCGCGGTCTAGAGATTGCGCTGAGGGGGATGCTCGTAGCTGCCGGCGTTTCAGCGCCGGTTGCTTACCTGAACGATGCGACCGCCGCTGAAGTTGAGAACAGTGACGTTGTGCTGAGATCGGATGAGCACCAGGGGACCGCATCGCTGCGCTGTTTCAAAGCGCTCCAATTGCTTGCCGCTGAGGGTTTCGAGTTGGGTCTCAGGGACTGTGTGGCGTTCGATCTCGAGACGACGGACAAGGACACGGCGGAGTGCGAGATTGTTGAGATTGGTGCGGTGAAGATAAGACAAGGTGAAGTCGAGGAAAGGTATCACGTAATGGTTCGACCGAACCGCCCGATTTCTGCTGCGGCGACTCGCGTTCATGGATATACCGAGAAGGATGTTGCGGGTGAGAGAAACTTCTCTGATGTCTGGACTGACTTTCGGGCGTTTGTTGGGGATGATATTCTGGTTGCGCACAACGGACAAAACTTCGACGTACCCGTGCTACGACGTATGGCCAGAGGCATGGAAGGCGTCGCAGACCTTGTCTTTTACGACACGCTGCCGCTGGCCAGGTCTCTCTTCGATGAAAGTGCCAAGCTGGAAAACCTTGCTGTACGTTTTGCATTAGACAAAGGGCGTTCTCACCACGCGCTCGACGATGCAGAAACCCTCGCGGCGGTGCTGTCGGAACTCAACAGGCATAAGCTCGTTCGGTCTCGCAAGGCGGCGGCAGTCAACCTTCTCGACTATCTCGGTCTATCGCTTGCGCTCGAGCAAAAAGGCAAATGGAGGGAAGAAGAACATGCGCTTTTCAAGGTCGCTCGCTTTTATGCGCTGGGGCGTTACAGTGACTGTTTGGGATACTACGAGGCGCAGCGCGATTGGGACGACGTGCAGGACGCAGCTAAGCTCGACGTGATCATCGAAAAACTCGGGGGACACGAGCTCATGCTCAGACTGCGCACCGAGCGTACGGCGGGCGAGCGCTACCCGTCGGCCGTTGCTCGACTAAACACGTTGGTGGAAGCGAGCATCGGTCAGGATCTCGCGGAAAGTATTCGGCTGCTGTTGGAGCGGGTCACACTGTCGAGTTCGGAAGGTGTCGAAGCTGAACCGCTGAGAGTGAATTTGTTGACACTGCACTCGACCAAAGGCCTGGAGTTTTCGCGCGTTTACATCGTGGGTGTCGAGGACTATCAGGTTCCGGGTTATCGGGAGACTCGCGACGGACTCGAAGACGAAACCCAGGAGGCGCGACGTCTGGTGTATGTGGGAATGACGCGAGCAATCGAGCGGCTGACGCTGACCCGTGCATATCAGCGGTTCGGGATGCCATCGGGCGGGAGCAGGTTCCTCGACGAGATAGGGATTGAAGTGGTGGTGGGGGGATAAGGCAAGTGACGGTGGTAAGGAAAGAAGACTGTGGGGATAGGGTGAGTGATGGAGTGAGGGCAAGAAGACGGTACAGGACGGTGCGAGACGGTGAAGGACGGTGTACGGACGCAGCGCCTGGAGCCTAGGGCTCAGAGCCATCTTCGCCCAACCCCCTTGCACATTGGACTTGAGAGTCTAGTTTTTACCGCTGTAGCGGGCGTTTCGGTTTGGGTCAGGACTGAACCGCCGGGGATGACAACACTTCAGGAGACCTGCGTCAAAGTGACCGAATCACAGATCGCCGATCGTGCTGGCGAAAAATCCACCGAGTCCGGTGAAGACCTAAATCCATTTCATATAGCCCAGCAGCAGTTCGACCAGGCGGTGCGGTACATACCGCACTTCAAGGCGGGTCTGATCGAGTTTCTCAAGAAACCCAATCGGGTGATAACCGTCGAGTTTCCGATCGAGACTCAAGACGGCACCGTGCGAAACTTTGTGGGACACCGGGTGCTCCACAGCACGGTTCGTGGTCCGGGTAAAGGGGGAATACGCTACCATCCTGACGTTACGCGAGACGAGATTCGCGCGTTGGCGTCGTGGATGACGTGGAAGTGCGCCGTGGTCGACGTTCCGTTCGGCGGCGCCAAGGGCGGAGTCGTATGTAACCCGAAGGAGTTGTCGACGAGCGACATACGCAAGATCACTCGACGTTTCGTCACCGCTCTGGGCGACAATATCGGGCCGCATACCGACATTCCAGCCCCAGATGTCAATACGAATGAGGGCACTATGGCCCGAATATATGACACCTACGACATGATGCACCCGGGCCGTAACAATCTTCCGGTGGTAACGGGCAAACCGGTCCACCTGGGCGGGTCGCTGGGACGGCGCGAGGCCACGGCCCGCGGCTGCCCGTTTGCTACGGAACACGCTCTTGGGCGTGGACTCGTC
>JACZUR010000152.1 GCA_022573095.1 Gemmatimonadota bacterium
AACTTCTCCACTTCACGAGGCGGCGACCGCGACGAGATGAGGATGTAGGCGGCGAAGATGGTGAACATCACCGCCGTGTCTATGAGAGAGAGCGTTAGCAGAAATGTGTCGTCACTTGACAGGATTGGCACTGTCAGTGAGATGTCGACCGAGTCGGTCCCCAGTTCCAGCGCTATGGCAGTGTCCAGCACGGTGCTCCCGTCGACGGTGCGCTCGAGCAGGATCGCTACTATCGCGACATCGATGATGGACGCGGCATTGCTATTGAAGCTCGGGGCGATGGCAAGGTATCCAGCACGTGGGATTAGCGGACCTGATGTGTCGTCAGAACAGCTTGCTATCGCCGCTAAGCCAGCAGCCGAGAGAAGCGTGAAGACGAGCGGCTTGCGTGCTGTGAGATTCATCCGGATCACCCGGTGCCAGGTCCGCCGGCGTCGCTACAAGAACCCAGCGCAAGTAGGACAGCGAAAAACCAAAATCGCTTCACGGACGCCATTCCAGCCGCACGCCCGTCCTGTAACCATCGAAGTGTATGTCGTCCGGAACTGCCGGCAGAACCACCGATCCGGTGATGCCAGAAACCTCTAGAACAAGCACTGTGCTGCGGCTGACATTCATCAACAGATTACTTCCGAAACGCACCGACGAGCCGGTGCGCTCCAGATCAGTCGTGTTGGCGTCCAGTGCCTGGAACGAACGTCGCACCTCAAAGCGCGGTATCAAGTGAAACTTCCTCGAGAACGCCGAGAACGCCAGGTCTACACGGCCGCCCACCGCATAGAGGTTGCCGCGGGGCAGAACTGCCGCGCCTACCGCAGTGGGCTCGATCCGCGGACCGGAACGGAAGACGTCGAATCCGTAGACCGTGATCGAGTGGGAACCGATACCGTGGTTGAGGGAGAGATATCCGATGAACCGTCCACCAACTCCGTTCTGCGTCTGACTTCCCACCTCGTCCTTGGCTCTCGCGGCGAAGATCCCGGCGAACCGTATGTAGGTAGTGCGGGTGAGAGGACCCTCAAATCCGGTGCGCAGCCGAAATTCCGAGCCCGGGCTAAGCTTGTCGGGGTCACCGGTCACCGGTGTGTATGAAATCGGTTGAGTGAAGGTGCCCCCGACCCCAATGGCGAACCTGCCAACGGGAAACGCAGCCGCAAACCCTCCACCGACCTCACCCCCGCTGCCGATATCGGATGAGCTGAATCCGATGACATCGCTCGAAATGGCGCCCAGTAGCGAAAGCTCTTGCTGGACTACGGCCCCTGTTCCCGTGGGTAGAGCACCGTTGGCAATGAGGATGAGTTTTCCCGGCACGAGGTTGTAGTTGAACCGAAACTCGGTGTCGAGTGTACTTGAAATGGTTTGATCAGCGAGCACGATCTGCGTCCGGTCGGCACTAGTCAGGTTGGTACTTACAAAGCCCGTTGATATAGTGAGCTTTCCCAGGCGCCCGAAGTCCACATCTATCCCGATCGGTATCGTGAGCTGGCTGACCTTGGTAAAGGGCAGGCCAGCGTCAAAGCTGTAGCTCTCAAACAGCACCGCGCTGCGCACACCAATTCTTTCTTGTGCGAACAGCATCCCTGCAGGAGCCGTCGAGGCTACAACAACCAGTACAGCAATAGTTCGGCGTATCATGGAAGCTTGAACACGACTCTGATGGTTCCTGTCACCGTCGCCGTAGTTCCCTCGTTTGTAGTCGTAGTTGGCGGTTCGGACGTGGTTGTGGTCGTGGCCTGTTCGGTCGTATCCCCCGCCCCAGTGGACGCCGTCTGCTCCGCCGTGGTCGAAGCGATATCACCAACAGTGGAGTCAATAGCGTTAGCCACCACATCAGTCGTCGGGGCGGTTTCCGCGGCAGCTTGCTCCGCCACCACTTCGGGTTCCTCAGCGGTCTCGGCCGCAATGGCAACTACCTCGCCCGCGCCTGCCTCCGCCACGGTTGCTGCAACCGCCGTGGCCTCGTAGCCGGAACGAGCCTGGTCGAATCCGGGGTCCTGCTGGACAGCCTGAGCGTAGAAGACGGCGGCTGCGGAGTAATCACCCTGATCCTCTGCCACGAGAGCACTCGAATACGCCAGAAACGCCGCGAGGTTCTGCGTTCCGTTTTCCAAGATGGAGGCTCGTTCGGCCTGTGAGAGCTGATACCCCATCTGGCCGGCAAGCCCCACCACGATGTCCTTCTCGATTCGCAGCAAGTCGCGCAGCGGACCCGTCGCGCTGGTCGGGTCCGTCACTTCTCCGGTGGACAGTATCACGCTAGCCTCCAACCTGACATCCTGCTCCGGCGGTATGACGACCAGGCCCTGCACCATTCGACCGGCCCGCATCAGTCTTCCCACCCGTACCGCTGTGAGCGGATCCACCTTGTCGCCCTGGCTGAACTCTAACTCGTCCAGGATGGCCCCTAGCTGGAGTCGCTCAACCATTCTGAACCGTTGGAGCAGCGCCAGGTCCGACGTCAGGATCTGGGCCAAGCCCCTCGAAAGGGGCAGGAAGGAAGTGTCGGCCGAGGCGATTTGCAGCGGCAAAACCGCCACGACGTCAGGGTCCGTAGGTTGGTCGGCCAGCTCTTGCTCTCTGGCAATCGCGTTGCGCGCAACGTGCGTGGCCTGACCGCGCAGGGCTAACATCTCGCGCGCGCGTACGGCCGCGACACCCCGCTCATCCGGATGCGCTTCCGCGTACGTCCGGTACACTGCAACTGCCTCGCTAAAGTCTTCACCCTGCTCGAGGCATTGTCCTACAACTAACGGACCGACGGCGTCGCGCGGTCGAACCGCCATTCCGGTGCGCGCCACAGCCACGGCGCTGTCACACCGGCCGGCTGTAAACAGCGCGGCCGAGTACCGCAACAATAGCTCGCCGTCCCGCGGTGCAGTCGCCAGGCGTTCCTCCAGCTCGGGAATCTCCTCCGGAGACACCTGGGCCGCACGAAAACCGCCGCCGCACGCGAATGTAGTCATGGTTAACGCAATAGTGAGATATTTTTTCATATGCGTGGTCGCTCGCCCCCGTGCTAGCACGAGACCCTACTTTCCTGCCACAGAAAGAACTCCGAGGTGGCCCCGGAGCGTGGGATTCTGTGAACTTGCCCCTAGCATCGGCATCCGTCAAGATTGGCCGCGGACAGGATCAGCCGCGTGCGCTCTCGACCTACCAGGTGGGCACAGCAACCCGCGGATGGATAACGAAAGACTGATTCGCGCAGTGCGCTCAGTCACAGGGACGGTGTGTCAGATGACAGCCGAGACGCGTGATTTGCTATTGATTGTTGGGAGGAGAGGCGCCCGTACACGGGGCATTATTCGGGCTCAGGCAACGAACCCGAGAGCCCTCTATGCCGACAATGATCGGTAGAGATCTCTTAGATGGTGTTCCCGCAGATCCCGGACGCTCTGCCAGAAGTCCGTCTCGGTTGAGCCGTACAGGATTTCGGCGGTAGCAGGAGCGGAGGATAACTCCTTGCTGCCAAACAGGATGCGTCCCCGCCAACTGCCGTCTGCCGGCCTCGATACGACGACCCTTACCACCAGCTCCGAGCCGTCGCACTTGAGTGGCGGAAGATCGTGAACTGTCGGCTCGGGGGTAGTCACCGCACGTACCGAAACGGTTCAACTGTCATGAAAGATAGGTTCCAAATCCGCCCAAATATAAGTAATACTTTGACTTACGCTATAGAAGAAGGGCGCGTTCTCGGCCCACGACTCTGAATCAGAACGCGGCCGCTTGCGAGCACCGCAAAGACCTCTCCTCAAAGCATACGATGCATCTCGCGTCACAGTGGGAACGGGATGGGTGTAAACGTGACCACGAACAGCAACACAGTGGCCCACCCGAGCGGCCCCCTGTTGGCTGGCATAGGACGGTGTTTATCGAGTACCGACGGGTGAGACATCCGACCTCGCCCAAGCAACAAGGTAAGTCCAGCCCAGAGCCACCAACCCCGGAACTGGAATCCCAGCACAATTAACAGGTACCACAGAATCCATCCGAATATCTTCTGGCGGTCTCCAACGAGGGCATAGAGTACATGCCCGCCGTCCAGCTGCCCCAGGGGAAGCAGGTTGAGCGTAGTAACGAATAGGCCGAGCCAGCCGGCGAACGCGATGGGGTGCAGCAGCACCGTTCCATCAATTCCCATGAGCGATCGCGTGCCGAACATCATGAGGGAATCGCCCAAATAGAATCGCATGTCCCCGACCATTATCACCTGAGCCGCGCCACCCGAGAGGGAGGGCAGAACCGTGGAGTTGGAAAGACCCACCGTCACACAGACCATCGCAACCGCGAAGCCAGCCCAGGGGCCCGCCGAGCCAACATCCATCAGCTGTCTTCGGTCTACAATCGGGCTACGAATTCGGATGAACGCCCCAAACGTACCTATGAAAGTCCACCAGAAGGGCGCCGGCAAGAAATACGGCAGCGACACATTGATCTTGTATCGCTTCGCCAGCACGTAGTGCCCCATCTCGTGCGCGAGAAGAATCGCCATCAACGCCAGCGCAAACTGTAATCCCGGCGCAACCCTTCCGATCCAGTTCGTGAACGCAGCGGCAATACTCCCGATCGTAACTTCGGGCGGCACGTGGAGGGAAACAGAGCTTCCCACGAGCATGGCTCCGGCCATCCAGACAGCGAAGAAGGTCATTACGAACAGGAGAATGTGCAGCCACCAGCGCTCGCGCTGCGGCGGTCCCAAGCTTCTAATAAGGACCAGGCTTCGCTCGTCACCCGAGTCAGCCCAGTAGTGAAGCCCGGACCATGCCTCCAGAGCATCAGCTAACTCCGCCGACGGCCCCTGGTGTTCGGGCCGGACTCCAGCCTCCACGATCTCCCGATCACGGACGACGGTGGTACGCCAATACGACAGGTACCGCGATAGCTGCTTCAATGACCCTCTTGACGGGCCGCTAAATCGACCATACTGTTATCTGCGTTCACCTCCAAATATCCCTAGAGACCACCTAGAGTACCAATTTCCCTTATAGCGGGACTGCTGTAACCATCCTTTCGCGAGAAAACCCCCTTCTGAATTAGACGGAGCCCCCGTGGACATTGTCGAGCTAAAACAAAAAACGGTCGAAGATCTTCATTCCATGGCTGAGGAGTTGAACATCACCAACTACTCTGGCCTCCGCAAGCAGGATCTGATCTTTAAGATAGAACAATCGTTGCTCGACGGAGATACCGTACTCCGGGGCGAGGGTGTGCTAGAAATACTTCCTGAGGGATACGGATTTCTTCGAAGCCAGGACTGGAACTATCTCTATGGACCCGACGACATCTACGTCAGCCCCAGCCAGATAAAGAGATTCGATCTTAGAACCGGAGATACAGTCGCTGGTCAGGTTCGGCCTCCAAAAGACGGCGAAAGATATTTAGCTCTCTTAAAGGTCGAGAAAGTCAACTTTGAGCCGCCCGACAAGGCTAAGCATAGGATCGCATTCGACAACCTCAGGCCCCGCTATCCCGATAGGCGCATCCGGCTGGAACGAGAGGACGGCGATCTTTCCACCCGAGTCATCGACATCCTTTCACCTATCGGTTTCGGTCAACGAGGATTGATTGTTGCCCCACCCAAGGCCGGCAAGACCATCCTGCTCCAGAGGCTGGCAAACTCGATCTCGACGAACCATCCGGACGTTTCGCTGATCGTGCTGCTCATAGACGAGCGGCCTGAGGAAGTTACGGATATGGAAGAAAACGTTGAGGCGGAAGTCATCGCTTCAACTTTTGACGAACCTGCGGACCGGCATGTACAGGTCGCCGACATGGTAATCGAGAAGGCG
>JACZUR010000153.1 GCA_022573095.1 Gemmatimonadota bacterium
GCCGAAGTTTGTGCAGACCGCACCGCGACGAGGATATCGATTTCTGCCGCTCGTTGAACCAGTCAGTGTTCCTGCAGGCAACACCTCGGCAAGTCGGTGGAGACGCACACTCGCACTCGCGTTCGGAATCACCGCGATGGCGGCAGTTGCAGCACTGATCTTCGGGAACGCCGCTGAAGGTGAAGCCACCGGCGTCGCACGGCACGTTCACGAAATCCTCACGTCGAACCCTGCTGCTCGCGAGGCCTACTCCACCGGTAATCTCTATCTTCGTCGAAACCTCTTGCGCGAAGATCTCGCGGAAGCGGTACAGCATTTCAGAAGCGCAATTGCGTACGACTCGAACTTTGCGCAGGCGTGGGCGAAGTTGGGGATCGCACGCCTCTCGTTCATGTGGGAGTTCGGCGCGTCGGGGCAGTTTGCGCTGGCCGAGTTGGCCGTGGAGAGAGCCGCGGAGCTGAAGCCCGACCTACCGGAGACGCACCTCGCACTAGGCTACCTGCGCTACTACGGCTATCGAGACTACGACGCCGCCCTTATAAATCTTCTCAGAGCCGAATCGCTGGCATCTAACGACCCAGATATACTAATCCCGATAGGCTACGTGTTGCGGCGGCAGGGACATTGGAACGCGGCGTTAGAGTATTTTCATCGTGCCGCTGCAATCGATGCAGCTTCGTTCGAGCTGCAGTTCGCTCTCGCGACAACCTACCAACAGATGCGGCAATACGATCAAGCGGAGATCTTTCACGATCGCGCAATCGCTCTCGAGCCCGAACGCTACTTCTCTCACCGGCTAAAGGCGCTATTGAGGCTCGCACGCGATGGCGATCCGGAGGGAGCCCTCGACGTGTTGAACGAATGGCGCACCTTTAGACCCGAGATGATTCTCATCTCTCCCGTGTTAAGCCGCACACTAGCAACGCACTTCGCTGTGGAGGCGCGCGACTGGAGTATGGAGCAGGCTCCAATCGATAGCGCCACGTTTTATTTGAACAAGGGTCAGCTTCTTGCGATCGTGGGGGACTCGGCCGCGGCAGTTATGCTGTTTGATTCTGCGCGAGTCGTATTTGAAAACCGCGGCGTTGGCCGTACACAAGATTTCGCTGGTGCAATTGGCTTTGCCGGGATGCAACTGAGTTTAGCATACGCTGCGCTCGATAGAAAAGATGAGGCGTTGGATTTGGCGGAGAGGATTATCGCGACGCCCGAGTTAGTCGCCGATCACTACTCAGGTCCCCGCGCGTTGGTGACTTTCGCTGAGGTACTGGTGGCAATCGGTGAACACGAGCGTGCGAAGATTGCTTTGGAGAGATTACTAGAAATTCCTTCATGGATTTCGCGAGAGCTACTTAGCGTCGACCCGATATGGGCGGCGGCGGGGATGAATAATTGAAGGGGTGGGACGGTAGAGGACGGTGGGAGACGGTGGATCGGGAATCGAGAAAAACGCTTCAAGCTTCCCGCTTCCCCTGTTCCCTGCACGCTGCACGCTGCACGAAAAAAGCTGTAGGCCCTGAACGGTAGGACCACCTCTCCCTACTCGCCATTACCTCCCCAACCTCACATACACACCTGCCGTTATGAAGTTGATGTCGAGTTCGCCGTCATCCAGTGTTCCACTCACCGAGTGAAGCGACAGGCGCACCGCGAGCACATCGGTTTCCACATCGATCGTGCCGACGTCCAGCGGGTACGCGGAGCGATTCGCCGGCTGCTGCCGGACGTATTCGTTGATCCGTAGTATAGTTTCGGTAAGCGGGATGCTAACGAGCGTCTCCCCCGCCCGGCTGATCACGAAGGCGTCGGTCGAGTCATCCACCAGCAATTCGAGCGTCACCGATCCGAACACCACTGTATCGGCAGTTCTGTTGTTGAACTCGTAAGCGAAGTCATAGCCTGAGATATCAGCGGCTGTTCCCGTGCGGTCCCAGTAGTGGCTGAAGCTGTTGTCCTCTCGGAACTCCCAACGGCTCACATACGGCACACCGAGGTATTCGACGATCAGTTTCGCGCGGCTCCCC
Organism: Gemmatimonadota bacterium; assembly: GCA_022573095.1. Classification (GTDB taxonomy): domain Bacteria; phylum Gemmatimonadota; class Gemmatimonadetes; order Gemmatimonadales; family GWC2-71-9; genus B16T1B5. The sequence continues at coordinate 2,025 of JACZUR010000153.1, forward strand.
GCCATGGTACGATTCCACCTATCCACCGTCACGGTATCGATCGACGACAGTTGCCCGCCGGTCCATTCGTCCACTACACGTGCGTCGTGTGTCTCTATCAGATACCTCAGTATGGCACTCATCTCCTTGCGGTCTGCGAACTCGATTGTCTCCGTGGTCGGCCTGAGTGCGCCGTCGACGAGCAGGCCACTGGCAGTAAAGAGTCGCTCCAACCGCCGCTCCTGACTGCCGCGCGAGACGGCGAACGCCCCCCAAGGTCCAAACGATGTCAAGAGCGCTACGAAACAGAGCGAGATCGGGATCACCTTGATGTTTTCAAGGCCGCGAGCGATGTGAAAGGCTGCGATGCCCGCAAGCCAGAGGGAGAGCACGATCAGGATATACCGCGGTTCGGTTACACCGTACTGATCGATTCTCTTCCACGCCGCCAGCAGGACCATGATGATCGACGGCACTAACACTATATAGAACGAGCGCGCGAACAGGCCAACCCAGCGATTCTCCTCGTGTTCCCTTATCGGATACACGAGCAGGAGCGCGAGTACTCCCAACGTCGCAACCGTCGAGACTAGATAACCTATCCAGCCACTCGGCCAGGTCGCAGTAACGATGATCTTGCCCATGTAGATCGTCAGTATGACCACGTAAACTGTCACGATCGGGATCAGGATGTACTGAGCAAAGACCTTCACGATCGCGGGATAGTCGCTCGAGTCTTCCAGCGACCGTACATTCTCCGGTATACCACCCACGAAGAACCATGGGTTGAAGACGAACGCGATTATGGCCCAGAGCCAGAAATAAACATCCGGATCGATCTCGATACCGAGTAACTTATCGACGGCCAATAGTGCGGTAGCTAGTCCCGCGTAGAGAACTCCGGCAAATACGGCTGCCGTAAGAAAGCGCAATAGCAGTGTTCTGTTGTATTGCCAGAATCCATTGTACAACTGCACCGTAGCAAACGGCAGAAACGCACACAGTAGATGGAAACCGACACTGAACTGCACGTAGCGGACGCCCGCCACCGCACCGGTCCAATCAGGCCATAACAGGAACAAGACCAGCAGTACCACCGTACCACCCGCCATTACCATTGAGCGCCGCCGCACATCCCAACGTTCCACCTCGGACAGAACCGTCAAACTGAAGAACAACGGCAGACCGAGCGTGGCAACAGCGATTAGGCTCACCCATCGCTCTTCTGGTTCGACTGATTGCTCCAGCGCAATCGCCGCCACGGCTGCCAACACGCCGGCACCGATCACCATCGGGAATCGCTTTGCAGCTGCGATTGCCTGGTTCCAGGCGAGGGAGACGGAGGGGAAGGACATGGGGTTAGGCGGTCGGCGAGTCGGCGGGTCGGCGGGTCGGGAATACCGAGAGCGGAACGAAGACCAACTGCGGTCGTGCAGCGTTCATCGTGTAGCGGTACGGAGAAACGGGAATCGATGGGGCAGTACAAAGTCCGGCCCTATGCACCATGCACGCTGCACCCTGCACGATTAGCTGTCTAGTGATTGTGTGCTCCACATGCTCAAATCCCTGTCAATCACCAAACGGCGACGGTTTGCGTGGTTTCGGCGAACCCGACACAGAGTCCAGTAGACGTTGCATCTCTTCTTGGCTCAGCTCGAAGGGGTCCTTTTCGTATCCTGGCCGCTTCACGGCGATCTTCTCATCGCGATTGCTGCCGACCGGCGCGAACTCCCAGTCCACGCTCGAACGCTCGCGCACTTCCCACTCTCTGCCATCCCGATCTACGAACTTTCTATAGCCCATTCTCTGTGCTCACCGACACGCGAGGAGTTACAAATTAATGGTGTCCCGCCGTACGGAGAACCGCAAGCGAATCGGTTGCGGGGTAGGGTGCCAGCCGCCCCCCAGATCCCGACGCTAAAGGGCGGCAAGAATAAAAACGCCTTTCAAGGCGCGTCGCGAAGCGCCAAGCGTGGGTTTCAGCCCGGGACTGCACGAAAAAGGCCGCAAGCTCTAAGCTGTAAGCGGTAAGACTCCCCGCTCCCTACTACCCTGCACGCTGCACGCTGCACGCTGCACGACGGAACGATGGAACGATGGAACGACGTACGAAAACAGCTGTCACCTTCCTACTCCCCCTCCCATCGTTTGCATTTAGTATATACATGTACTACATTCTACTTGTTCATGACACCATCTACCTCACGCCCTCGCCGCGAGCCGGTTCAGGTCTACCTGGACAGGCACGATCTCGACCTGTTGGACGAGCTGATTCAGCGCTCGGGGCTTTCCAAGGCGGAGCTACTGAGGCGGGGTTTGCGACGGATGGCGGATCTCGAGTTCGGGGAGGCCTCTCCCGGCCGATCACTGGCTAGCCTGATCGGGGCCCTCGACGGGGGCGACCTTCCCCTCCCTTCCGACCTATCAGTTCGACACGACGACTATCTCTACGGCCGCGCCGCGGGAAGCCGATGATCGACCGGGCCTTGATTGATACCAGTGCCCTGTTAGCGCTGGCTAATCCCAGGGATCAAAACCACAAGAGGGCCGTAGCCGCTGTCAGACGGTTAGTGGACTCCGGCGGCCGGTTAATCGGCACAACGCTGATCTTGGCGGAGTTCCACAGCCACATGACCCGGCTAGCGAGAGCACGCGCTCACATCGTTCTCAACGCCCTCCTCGAGGATCCTCTCTATGAGTGGCGAGAAACACCGGCTCACGAACAAAGGCAATTGGTATGAGTCCAAAGAGTACGCGGAATACTCCACATTTTCGCCTAACGGCAAACAGGTTGCCTACGTCTGGTTCAACAATGAACTCTCCCATGAGTTGCGGCTCGTCGGGATCGATGGTTCCGAGTCGCGCATTCTCTCCAGCGGCCCTTCGGAGATGGATCACGCCCCCTGGCCTCGGGCGTGGTCGCAGGACGGGAAGTACATCCTGGCGCTCTTAGGCAAGAAGGACGAAAGCCTGGAACGAGGGCACGAAGATCACATTGTATTGGTCTCGGTCGCGGACGGATCTGTGCGCACCCTTAAGTCTCTCGGTGAGCGACATACCCGAAACATGAGCCTCTCTCAGGACAGCCGATATGTAGCGTTTGACCTTGAGGTGAAGGAGGGTTCGGAGAAACGGGACATCTACCTGCTCGCCACTGATGGGAGCGGCGAAGTACCGCTGGTCGAGCATCCGGCTGACGACTGGGCTCCATACTGGACGCCGGATGGGCACGGAATAGTTTTCGTCAGCGATCGGTCGGGCTCAACGGGTCTATGGATGCTGGACGTGGTTGACGGGGAGCCGATGAGCACGCCCACGCAGATCAAGGAAACGGGGGATAGGTTCTACCCAAAGGGATTTACCCCGAATGGTTCCTTTTACTACGGTGTTGGGAAGCCTGACTCTGATGTCTACGTAGCTGCACTAGACTTCGATACAGGAAGAGTTCTAACTCCTCCGACCAAGACGTCATTGCGCTTTGAGGGTACGAACCATGCGCCGATCTGGTCGCCCGATGGGAAGTACCTTGCCTATGCGTCGCGCAGGGGTACTGGCGGAGGTTACGTGCTTGTGATCAAGTCCGTTCAGACCGGCCAGGAGCGGGATCTTTCACCCAAGTCTTTGGGAATGGCGGCTGCTCATGCTTGGGGCACACCCCGATGGTCCCCCGACGGGCGCTCGATCCTCGTCGCCGGTCTAGCGAAAGGCGCCCCGCCCCGTAACCGCGGCCTGCACTTGGTCGATGTGCAAA
>JACZUR010000154.1 GCA_022573095.1 Gemmatimonadota bacterium
GACAAGAGAACCAACGGGTCGGTTATCAACGACAAGCAGGTTTCCGGGGAACAGCTACTGTCCCGCGGCGACGTAATCAAGATCGGTGATGAAGAATTCCGGTTTTATGCCGACAAGTTAGCGGAGTCCGCTTCGCCAAGTCCTGGTCCGGCCCAGCCGCCCATGGTAGAGGTTCCGCCGCCCGTCAGCGACACGCCCCCCGAAGGGGCTGAGGACCAACTGAGGGACACACTACACGGCGTTACGCCTGAGGACATCGCGGAGCTGGTTGATCGGCCCGAGCCGCCGGTCGCACCACCGGCTTTCGAGCCCGCTACGCCGCCGTCCATGCCTCCGGCTCCCGAAATTCCGCCGCCGGCCGCCGCGCAACCGCCGACCTCGGCTCCGCCGCCAGAGCCAGCCAAGCCGGAGGTGCTGGCGAACCTGTTTATTAGGAGCGGTGAGCTGCAGGGTCAGCGATTGCCGATTCGGGTGCCGGTCGTCAATATCGGACGGGCCGAGTACAACGACCTCGTGATTCCGGATGCCAGCGTCTCCACCGTTCACGCCAAGATTCAAAGGAGGGAGGGAATCTGGATCTTGATGGACCTGGATTCGACCAATGGGTCGTTCGTTGACGGGGAACGCGTTGTCGATGAGGTTCCCCTGGCGCCGGCCGCTGTGCTCCGGTTCGGAGAGGTTAAGGCGTTTTTCGAGCCTCGTGACGATTCTGCGGATATAGATGAAGGAAAATCGACAAAGGTGATGGGCGCGATCCAAATTCCTCCGCAGACGCCTCCGACTGACGATGCCTGAGAACGTGGCCTATCACCGCCTTCAAGGAGTATCAGGAACTCTCATGACCCGTCCAGGCTGGAAGTCTCGCCCAGGGGTCCAGCCCCTGCGCTAACGCCGTGCAAACCAATGTCGTTGCCGCCGGCCGCACCGATGTAGGGGTCGTTCGTTCGGATAACGAAGACAACTACCTGATGGTGCCTGATGACGGTGTTTACATCGTGGCGGACGGGATGGGTGGGCACGCTGCGGGGGAGATCGCCAGCGAGATGGCTGTCCGTATCATCGCGCGGGAGTTACGTGACATACCGCGTGAAGACGAGAAGGTTGCCGCCGAAAAGATGCGCGACGCCATTCGACATGCGAACCAGCAGATTTTCCAGAGGACAATTGAAGAACAGGACAAACGCGGAATGGGCACGACCGCAACCGTGATGCTCATCCTGGATTCCAGATATCTCATAGGTCATGTCGGCGACAGTCGCGCATACATGCTTCGTGAAAATCAATTCGTACAGCTCACGAAAGATCATTCCTACGTTCAGGAACAGGTTGATGCCGGTTACCTTACTCCCGAACAGGCACGCGTACATCCCTATAGCAACGTGATCACTCGTTGCGTCGGTGCTAACGACGATGTGATGCCCGATGTATATGCGGGAGTCATGCATAAGGACGATCTCTACCTACTGGCTTCCGATGGTCTCACCGGGATGCTTGAGGATCATGAGCTTCAGGAGATACTTCAGAACGGTTCTGATCTTGAGACTTCCGTCGGGCAAATGATAGAAAAAGCTAACGGCCGCGGTGGTTTGGATAACATCACGGTCGTCGTAGTTCGTGTTACGGAAGCGGCGCCGGCAGCTCCACCAGCCCAGTAGTTTTAGTCGTTCCCTTCGATTCTTTCCAACAGCCAGTCCGGTTCGATCGAGGTGTGCTTGGTTGTAAACACCCGCAGCCTCCTCGCGCTTGTGTGCAGTTGATCTGCCACAGTGTGTATTCCTATTCGTGGGTCGGGATTCGAGTCCGATAAGTACTCGAGGTTGCCGGACCGCGTGACGATGGGGAGGGAAACCGACAGCATGTCGGGCTTGGAGGGGAAGTCGATAAGCAATTCACCGTCCGCGAGCCCTACTTCCCGGGCGACCTCATTCTCGACTTCCTGTACTCGATCCGGGTCGCGTGCTATCCAATCGCCCACGCCGGCCAACGCATCAGCTCCGAGATCGAGCACTCTCTTGAGCAGGCGGCGCTGCTTCAGTCTTGAGACAAGTGCGCTGTTCGGGAGCGACCCTAATCGCTCCATGAGAGTTTCATCCGTAGCATTGCTGACCCAGTCCATCTCTAGCACGCCGCTCTGAAGGGCCTCTCTCGCGACCCGTTTGAACATTGCCGTTGCACTGCGAACCGCATGATGCCAGTAGACGTTCCTGTACATCTGATATTTTGCGAACAGCAATGACTCCAGTGCGCTCAGCCCCTTCTCGTGAATCCCAACGGATAAGGTGCCGCCGTCAACGTCGACGATGGTTATCGAATGAAGTAAGCGATCCACGTCCACCGTCCCGTACGGTACTCCGCACATCCGCGCATCGCGAGTTAGGTATTCTATCTTGTCTAGGTCAAGCGATCCGGAAATGAGTCCCTGAAGCGGACTCGAACTCTTGCCGCAGATGAGTTCACAGAGGCGAGACGAAGCATTTTCCACGCCAGTCGCTTCGACAACCGCGTTTAATTCGGGTTGGGAGATCTGGCCGGCGGCGAGGTCCTCATGCGAGCGGAGACCCGCTTCTTCCAATGCATGGGAAAACGGGTAATGCCCAATATCGTGAAGCAGTGCGGCGAGACGGATAAGAACAGTCTCAGATCGATCAATGCCGCTCAGGTCGTCACATTCTTCGAGGAGAGACAAGACTCGCCTTGCAAGGTGATAGGTTCCTAGGGCGTGCTCGAATCTAGTGTGCGTTGCACCGGGATATACGAGAAAAGCATGTCCCAGTTGGCGAATGAATCGGAGACGTTGAAACGGTGGGGTGTCGAGCACTTCTAGCGCTTCGGCTTCCACGCGGATGTTGTTCCAGAGGGGATCTCTGATGACCTCGAATTCGCCTCTGGACTTCATTGCCTCAGCTTCGGGGGGCGGCGTTCCTTACGTCTTCAGATACATCGCTTTCGAACTGCGAAAAATTCTCCCGGAACATCTCGGCCAAGCGCGCGGCCTGATCGTCGTAGGCACTTCCATCGTCCCATGTGCTTCTCGGGTCCAGCACTTCACATGGGACGCCAGGGACACTCTTGGGGATTTCTAGTCCGAAGATAGCATGCCGTTCGGTAGGCACATCAGAAAGAGAGCCGTCGAGGGCGGCCGAGACGATCGCACGCGTATACCCAAGGTCCATTCGCTTGCCCGTGCCGAATGGTCCTCCCGTCCAACCCGTGTTGATGAGCCAGCAACGAACATTGCGTCTGCTGATCTTCTCACCCAGCATGTTCGCATAACGCGAAGGGTGGAGCGGTAGGAAGGGTGCTCCGAAACAGGCGCTGAACGTAGCCTGCGGCTCCGTCACGCCTCGCTCGGTGCCCGCGACTTTAGCGGTGTAACCGGAGAGGAAGTAGTACATGGTTTGCGCGGCGTCGAGCCTTGAGATGGGCGGCAAGATCCCGAATGCATCTGCGGTCAAGAAAATAATGTTCTGGGGGTGATCGCCGGTCCCCTCAGGAACGTGATTTGGTATGAAGTGAATGGGGTAGGAAGCACGGGTATTTTCTGTTATCGAATCGTCGTCGAGATCTATTTCGCGAGTGCGGGGGTCGACAACGACGTTCTCCAGGATTGTGCCGAAGCGTCTTGTCGTAGCGTAGATCTCGGGTTCTCCGTCCTGAGACAGCCGGATCACCTTCGCATAGCAGCCACCCTCGAAATTGAACACTCCGTCATCACTCCAGCCGTGTTCATCATCTCCGATCAGTAGCCGGGCCGGATCCGCCGAGAGAGTGGTCTTACCGGTTCCAGACAGACCGAAGAAGATCGCCGTGTCCCCATCAGGTCCGATGTTGGCGGAGCAGTGCATCGGCAGAACTCCCGCCTGCGGGTAGAGGTAGTTGAGGACGGTGAACATCGACTTCTTCATCTCACCCGCGTATCGGGTTCCACCGATGAGCGCGATGCGTTTCGTCAGATTCAGAACGATAAAGGTCGATGTGTTGGTTCCGTGATGTTCCGGGTCGGCCTGCATCTCGGGGGCGTGGAGGACGGTAAAGCCGGGTAGAAAGGAATCGAGTTCCACCGTTGTGGGGCGTAGGAACATGTTGTAGACGAAGTTCGCCTGCCACGCGTTGGTGGTGACAAAGCGTACCGACACCCTGTGTTTCTTATCTGCGCCGGCGTACACGTCGCGCACGAATAATTCTCTGCGGCTGAGATACTCGATCACGTCAGCGTGAAGAGTTTCGAAGCTCTCCGGTGTTAGCTCCTGATTGCACTTCCCCCACCACACTTCGTCGGAAGTCACTTCGTCACGCACTATAAACTTGTCGTTTGGCGAGCGCCCGGTGTGTGGTGCTGTGAGCGCGTTGAAGGGCCCGCCCACCACGATTTGTCCTTCACCGCGGCGCGCTGCGGCCTCGTAGAGCTCTGGCGGTTCAAGGTTGTAATGGACCGTCTTGCGCGTCGTGAGGCCGGGTACTATCTCGCTGCCGGTTTCTGCTACAAGATCCGCTGGTGCTGCTTTAGGTGTCATCCGTCTCTGATCTATCGTCGCTACTCCAAAATCTGCTCACGGCCGGGAAAATCACCGTGTCCCTCTGCCTTTTTGAGGGAACTGGTAAAGTAATATATCCCTCAACTGTTGCAGCTAGGGAGGGCTCCCCGGGTGGGCTCAGCCGGGATCAGGAGGTCGTGCGCTCTTGATCGAGCGCGTCGATCATGGAGACTCTTCTTTGGTGCCTACCCCCGGCGAATTCGGTCGAGAGAAAAGTACGAACAATTTCTGCGGCGAGGTGTTTTCCGACCAGCGTTCCGCCCAGAGTTAACATGTTGGCGTCGTTATGTTCTCGGGCGTTGCCGGCAGTCGTGACATCGTAGCAGAGAGCGGCGCGCACACCGGCGATCTTGTTGCCCACCATCGAACTCCCGATCCCTGCGCCGTCAACCATGACGCCAAATCGTGCCGTTCCCTCCGCGATCCTTTCGGCTACTCGGGCGGCGAATACCGGGTAATCGACGGATTCGTTGCTCTCACAACCGACGTCGTCAATGACAAAACCCAGTTTGCCAATAGTGTCTTTCAGGAATTCCTTCATCTCGAAGCCACCATGGTCGGACCCCACGGCGACACGAACTGGGTTGGGGGAGGGGGACCGCCCTCCACTTCCCGGCTCTTCTTTCCGAAGCGCGACACCCATTTTAGAAGCCAGATCCCGTGCGGCAGGCGTGACGATGACTCCTGACTCGACATCAATGCTCCGGCCCGTGGCGGCCGCAGAGCGAACGTCTGCCTCTGTAATTAGACGGCTCATCGAAGAGCACTCACCTCTCGAAGGGCGTGATGTTCGCAGTCGTGTGATAGAGCGTCTGCACCGTATTTCGGTCGATTCTTGACGGGAATCTCACAAGCGGCGTGGTGAACATGAGGTCATCCGTGTTACCGCTCTCCTCGAAGATTCCCAAGGCATGTCCGATCTCGTGATTTGTAACTCGAGCAACACAGTTTATTGTGTCTTGGTTGTCAAAGGCCACACCCCAATTCACTCTTATACTGAACGGCGCGGTTAATTGGTTTGAGACGATCGGAGGCACCGCTGTGACTCCGGAGCAGGCCTGTATCGCAGGCGTATCGTCCGTAAGCGGTTCGTCCTGAAGCGGGGGACCCGGGGGACCGACGAACTCGACGAGAACGTCTGCCTGCGAAGAATCCGCAACTACCTCTCCCCTGA
>JACZUR010000155.1 GCA_022573095.1 Gemmatimonadota bacterium
GAGCGATATGGTTCAGACAAGCCGGACCTGCGTTTCGGGTTTACAATCTCTGATTTCACCGAACTGCTGACCGGCCGTGGCTTCGGCGCCTTTGACGAAGCGACCGCTGAAGGCGACCGAGTCCGCGGAATAGTGATACCGGGGGGCTCAGTGCTGTCGCGCAAACAGTTAGAGGCGCTGACGGGACGAGCAAAACAAGCCGGGGCGACCGGACTTGCAACCCTGAAACACGTTGATGGCAAATTAACGGGACCTCTGGCCAAGTTGGAAGGAATAACTGCCGAGCTCGTTTCGCTCCCCGAGGGGGGAGTGCTACTCGCCACGGTTGGGACCGACTCCGTGACCTCTACCGCGTTGGACGCGGTACGCAGGGGTGTAATAGAGTATCTGAGTCCGGAACCTCTGACCTCACATGCGTTTCTGTGGGTCGTGGATTTCCCGCTGTTCGAGTACGACTCTGACGACGACGAGTGGACCTTTGCGCACCACCCATTCACGGCGCCGCACGATGAAGATATGAGCTTGCTGAACGATGACAATTTGGCCGCGGTGCGTTCCCGCCATTATGATCTGGTCTACAACGGCGTTGAGTTGGGAAGCGGATCGATCAGGGTTTCAGATCCCGATTTGCAATTGGCGATTCTTCATCGACTCGGCATTGAGCCGCACGAGGCGGAGTTGAAATTTGGCTTCCTGCTCGAAGCGCTGCGCGCCGGCGCGCCGCCGCACGGTGGATTCGCAGTGGGGTTCGACCGCGTCGTGATGTTGCTTGCCGGTGCGTCGAGCCTCAGAGACGTCATTGCCTTTCCTAAGACGACAACTGCGCGTGCGCTGTTCGAACAATCCCCGGCTCCCGTTTCTGCGGAAGAACTCGGAGTTCTCGGATTGAACCAAGCTGATGGCTAGAACGAAGCATACTGTATCCGCCGAGGGGGCTGACGCTCTCGTATTGGCAGGGGTGAACGACGTCAATCTCGTCGAACTGTCTAACGCTACCGGCGTGCGCGTAACGCTGCGAGGAGACAGTGTAATGCTTGAGGGCGAACCGGAAGTGATGGAACTAGCTTCAAGAGTCGTATCGGCGATGGTTGATGTAGCGCGGCTCGGAGAATCTCTAAATGCGGACGATGTCCGCACGTTGATCGCGGATGGTGGCGCCGGAAACGGTCTGGTGGCGAATGGAAACCTAAAAATTGCGCTCCCCGGATCGGGGAGAATCGTCCAGCCAAAAACGGCAGGTCAGCGCAGGTATGTAGAGGCGATCAGGCAGAACGAGATCGTTATCGGAGTTGGACCTGCGGGTACCGGAAAAACCTATCTTGCGGTTGCGTTGGGCGCGGAGGCGCTGGTGCGCAAGCGGGTTCGGCGATTGATTCTGGCGAGGCCTGCCGTCGAAGCCGGCGAGAGGCTGGGTTTTCTACCGGGAGATCTGAGAGACAAGGTCGATCCGTACCTTAGGCCGCTCTACGATGCGCTCGAGGACATTCTTCCGGAGGAACGAGTCCGTAGAGCAATAGAGACGGGTGCCATAGAAATCGCTCCGCTTGGTTACATGAGGGGTCGTACTCTCCAGGATGCATTCGTGATTCTCGATGAAGCGCAAAATGTAACGAGCGGGCAGATGAAGATGTTTCTGACGAGACTGGGCGTGAATTCGCGCGCAGTCGTAATCGGAGACAAGACGCAGATCGATCTTCCCAGTCGTGAAGAATCGGGCCTCGTGGAGATCGAGAGATTATTGGCCTCGATCGACGGTGTAGCAGTCGTCACGCTTGATGACGGTGATGTAGTTCGCCACCGGCTGGTGCGCGAGATCATCAAGGCTTACGAGCAGGAGGAGCAGTCTTCCTGAGGTCGGTTACGATGAAAAAGCATGTAGAGCCGTTCTTAATGCGCAGGTTGATGCAGCATGCGGTGTGCTGGCTGCCGCTCGTGGGCCTCGCCGCGCTCACGTACATGCTCTATCCGGTGGCAGGTGGTTTCGATTTACCCAACGTCGAACCCGGCGACGTCGCTCCCGTAGACGTTCTCGCTCCATTTGAGTTCGATGTATATAAGTCTCCCGCTGAGCTGGCGCGGGACGCAGAGGTTTTTGCGGCGACAGTGAGGCCCATTTACGAACTCCAGGTTGACGCGGTTGACTCGATCGAGAATGCGGCGGTGGGGCTTTTTGAAACTCTCGATACGGTCACAACCGCCGCTGAAGTTACGCGAATCGTTCTTGGCGCGGGCCTCAGGCTAACGGTGGAGGAAGGTGACTACTTGGCGGAACAGGGCCGGATCAGATTGTTCCGCGATGCGGTGCTTGCAATTCTGCGGCGAGACTTGCGTTCGGGGGTTGCGGCGGAAGGAGTGCTCGAAGAAGAGCCGAGTTCCGAAATCTTGTTGCGGAGCCCGGATACCGAGCGGGTGTTGAGGCGGGATTCGGTACTCAGCCTCAGCCGGTATCTGGAACGGCGGTCTCAGTATCATCCTGATCCGAACTCTTCCATAGGCGACGAAGTCTATTTGAAATTTGTGAGTGCCATGTTCCGGCCGACTCTCATCCGTAACACCGTCGCCACCGAGGCGATCCGCGACGAACTCCGGGCAAGTGTGGACTCGGTGAAGGACTTCGTTATGGCGAACGAGCGGATCATTGCGGCGCACGAGGTGGTTAGTGCTGCGGCGCGAGACAGGCTGCTGGCGCTGCGGGCGGAACTGTTGAGGCGCGGAGGCGGCAGCGAAGCGAATATCGCGGGTGCAGCCGGGCAGATATTCGCGAACGCGCTCATTCTCTCGATCTTCTGGCTGTTCTTGATGTTCTACAGTCGCGACACCTACCGCGAAATTCGCCACATTCTCGTATTGGCGCTGATCTTCGCGATTGTAGTGGTAAGTGCGGCGCTCAACCAACGGTACCTCAGCTCGGGGCCGGAACTCATTCCCGTTCCGGCTGCGGCGATGATGATTGCGATCTTGTTCCGTGGACGCGTGTCCCTCGTGGCCTCGGTAACATTGGCGGTACTGCTCGGCTCCCAGGCAACCTACGGCGGACAGGATGCGGTATACATTGCTCTCATCGGGGGAGTAGCCGCATCGCTAAGCGTCCGTTCGGTTCAGCGCAGAAGCCAGCTGTTGGTTGCATTTGCAGTCACTACTCTGGGCTTCATTCTCGTCTCGATCACAGTCGGATTGCGAGTTGACTGGTCGTGGGCTGAATTGGGATCGAGCATCGCAAGGGGGGGCTTTAATGCATTTGCGTCGGCGGCGCTTGTCGCGATCAGCCTTCCTGTATTCGAGTCCCTAGCGCGCGTAACCACAGATCTGACCCTACTCGAGTTGTCCGATCCCAATCGCCCACTGCTGCGAAGGCTGGCGACCGAGGCGCCGGGGACATACGCGCATAGCATTGCGATGGCCAACCTGTGTGAGGCAGCGTGTAACGCGGTCGGGGCGAACGGGCTTCTTGCCAGAGTCGGGTGCTACTACCACGACGTGGGTAAGCTTGCGCACCCTCAGTACTTTGCCGAAAACCAAATCGGAGGAATGAACCCTCACGATAGATTGTCACCCTCAACTTCTGCGCAGATTATCAGAGAGCATGTGCCGATCGGAATCAAGCTTGCTGATGAGCATAATCTGCCACGCGTCATTAGGGATTTTATTCCCGAGCACCATGGAACTCAGCAGATAACCTATTTTCTCGACCAAGCCCGTCGCGCAGGATCGCCGGATGATATAAAGATGGAGATCTTCCACTATCCCGGTCCCCTCCCGAAGTCGTCGGAGACGGCCGTTACGATGCTCGCGGATGGCGTGGAGGCGGCGCTGCGAGTGATCGAGGAGCCAACGCGTGACAAACTGTCGGATGCTATCGACCATATCACAAACCAACGTCTGGAAGCAGGCCAGTTGCGCAACGCTCCACTCACAATGCAACAGATGGACCGCGTCAAACAGGAATTCCTGAGAGTTCTTTCGGGAATGTATCATAACAGAATCGAGTATCCGGAGGAGAGTGGTGGCATCACGGCGAACTGGAGCGCTGCTGGCGTTTGAGTTGCGAATTTCGTTCAGAGGAAATGATGCGGGGATCGGTGACGAGGATGTCGAACGGGCAGTGGGCGCGGTGCTGGAGGGAGAGGGCGTCGAGACCGGTGTGCTCAGTGTCACTTTTTATTCCTCACAGCAGATGCGAGCCCTGAATCGGCGGGTCTTCGGACGCGACCGTGCAACCGACGTGATCGCGTTCCCGATGACTCACGAGGATACGGTTGCCGGGGATATCTACGTTTGCCCGGGAGCGGCCCGTAAGTCCGCCCGCCGACTGAAAATCTCGGTGTGTGAGGAACTCCTCAGGCTCGTGATACACGGAACGTTGCACGTTCTCGGCTACGAGCACCCCGAAGGCGCGAACCGGAGTAGTTCTGCGATGTGGAAATTGCAGGAGCAGTATCTCCGAGAGATTTCCAGCGACGCCGGAGCGTGATGTCGTGGGCATAGAGATAATAGCTGCTGGGGTGGCGGTCGTTGCCGCGGTGTGGGCGGGATTCATGGTGCTTGCCGAAGAGGCTCCTGGTATCGCTCCGTCTTTGACTGACTCAACGGCAGAAACAAGTGAACTGCTTCCGCTGCACCGAGAGTTTCAGATCAGCAGGCTCGCGCTCCTAGTAATTTCGTCCTCAGCCGCAGGAACTGCGGTCGGGTGGTGGTCTCGACAACCGGTTTCATCTGTCGTAACGGCTCTCGTCACTCTCTTGTTCTTGCTGCTCGTAGGTGAAACCCTGCCGCGGATCGCGGGAAACCTGCTCCCGAATGCCGCAGCAGCTGTGGCCCCGCTCGCGCGCCGAACCATCGTTCTTTTCACGCTCCTGTTCGGATGGATAGCGATGAACGAGCGCCTCCTACGCCGGCTGTTTCCCGGAGTCGGTTCGAGAAAGTCAGAAATGGGTCCTGTGCAGCGTGACATGATGGTGGGTGTGTTTGCGCTGAATGAGACGACCGTGGAAGAGATAATGACTCCGCGCCTCGACATTGTTGCTGTTGAGGGCGAGGCTACCTGGCCGGAGGTCGTCGACGTTCTGCGCCATAGTGAGCACGGCCGCCTTCCGGTTTACAGAGAAAATCCGGACGACATAGTTGGCATCATCTACGCGAAGGACCTTGTGCCGGCGGTTGCCGGAGCGCAGCCTGTGCCGGAACGGTGGCAGGATTTCATCAGGCCTGCGCAGTTCGTTCCCGAAGCGAAACCCGTCGATGCGCAGTTGCGCGCGTTCCAATCCAGCAGAGGGAATATGGCGATCGTCGTTGACGAGTTCGGTGGTACGTCCGGGCTCGTTACTCTCGAAGATGTTTTAGAGGAAATCGTTGGAGAGATTCACGATGAGTATGATGTCGATGAAAAGCCGGCGATTGAGAGCGAGGGTAAGGACAAGTACTGGATCGATGGCGGCGTATCGCTCGATGAGCTTTCGGCGGCGGTCGGAATCGCAGTGGACAAAGAGGACATTAGTACACTTGGAGGTCTTATCTATTCCGAACTCGGAAGAGTTCCCAAACCCGGTGAAGAACTCGTACTCGGTGATTTCCGGGTGGTGGTAGAGCAGGTGGTAAGGCGGAGGGTGCGGCGCGTTTACTTCGAACGTTTGGACCGGACCGTCGCTGAAGAGGAAGTATGAGCGG
>JACZUR010000008.1 GCA_022573095.1 Gemmatimonadota bacterium
AACGAATAGGAGTGGAGCGGGTCGACCCTCGTGTGTGGACAGCCATCGGCTACTGCACAAGTTCCGCGTACTTCTTCACGTCCTGCAACAGGGCATACAAGATGATGTTGATGGCGATTTTTTCCGCGTCGTCGGGCAGATAGCCTGCACAGGCAACCGACGACTGCCGTTCCAGGGCACAACTGATGTCGTACTTGCTGTAGATGACCGCGTAGCGTCCGTCAATTTCGATCCCCTCTAAAAACGGCGGGCCGGTGCGCACAACCGAGTCGAGCGCGACGTTCGCGCCGCCCGCGGTTGGTATGCGGCGTTTGACTCGCGTAATCTTGAACAGCATTTTCTCGGTGAACATCTCGTGGTCGACCGGAATACGCTGGAATTCCTTGCCGGGGAAAACCTCGGCGATCATGTCCCGGAATCCGCGGTCGAATCGCTGGTCGGCACAGCACGCGTCGGCAAACAATACGCCGCCGCGCTCGAGGTACTTCTTCAACTGAGCGCGTTCCCGCTTGGCAAAGCCGAAATTGCCGCGGCCGTGCATGTAAAGCAGCGGATACCGGAAGATATTCGGGTCGCTGACGGGCAAGTTTCGCTGCTTGGTCGAGGCCGCCAGGCCGACCTTGCGGTTCAGCGCCGTCAACAGATTTCGCAAAGCCCGCGGGGCCGCGTCCCACCGCCCGGTGTGCCGAATCTTGGCCACCTGCAGAAACCCGCGCTCGACTTTGTCTTGGACCCCTGCCTGAAGGGCCAGGTCGGACTGGTTGAGTTTGTTCTGTAACTCCCGTCCGGTGGCGTAAGCCACGACGTTGACGCCTATCCGCGTGGCACGGGTGATCATTCCCTTGGCTTCGGGCGAGCGGCGGGGCGGGTCTTGAAAGGCCCACTTGTCCCACAGGCAGGCGATGTCGTCAGGCGAATAGACGATAGCCGTCCGGCAGCCGAAATCCACCCCTTCCAGCCGGATGTCGGCCCCTTCCAACGGGAACTGCGCTTTGAAGATCGGGTGATTAGCCGGCAGGGGTTTGAGCTGCGCTTCGCCGCCGGGGTAAATCTTGCGGATGAGCTGGCGGAATGCCGCGTCGAACGTGCCGTTGCAACAGGCGACGGCGAAAATAAACCCGCCCTGGTCGACGTACTGTCGTAACATCACAATTTGCTGCTCGCTGAACGCGGGGGCATCTTTGCCGGCAATGAACAGGACCGGCGCCTGCATCAGGTCGGCGACGCCGCCGCCGCGAGACGCCTTGTTCATGTCGACCACTTGCCACGTGAGCAGCTTGGGCCACTTGGGCAGTCCGGTGATCAGTTGTGTGAGATGTCGTGCATCCCTGGGGTGTTGGTTCCAGTTATCGCTTTGGATCTTTGCAATGTCGTTGCGGTCGGTGGGAAACCTGAGCTTGTTGATCAGCACCGGAGCCAGTCCCTTCGACAGGAACAGCAGCGCGAAACTGGTTCCCACAACGGGACCGCCGTCCAGTCCGCGGCCCCGGTGCCAGCCTCCCCTGCCGGGCGTTTGATTGTCGATTAGAAACTTCGCCCCTTCCCGGTACCAGTCGTGATCGCCGTCGCTGACTGGATCGGGTTGATTGCATTGCGAACGGCTTCTTCAAAGCAACGTTCGATCAGGAATCGGTCCCGAAATCTTACTGCTAATTTTGAGGGATGTACGTTGACATCTATCTGGTCTCCGGGAACCTCGAGTGCCAAAAACAGTGAAGGCCGATCACCAGGCGCGACGGCTCCCCGATAACCAGCCTCAGCGGCTCGAACCAGAAACGAATCGCGAAACGGCCTCCCGTTGACGAAGAGATATGCCTTCCGGCCGCTCGGCCGAGCTTCGGCGGGGCGCTGAATGTAACCCGAAATCTTCACCTCTCCCTCGGCATACTGCACCGCTATCAGACCGCCGGCGACATCCGGCCCGAGCAACGAGTCGATCCTTTCTTCCATGCTGCGGGAGGCTGGGACATCGACAACGCCTCTTTCGTCCATTATCAGCTTGAACGCCACCCTGGGCCGCGCCAACGCCACGGCATTCACCGCCTCGACAACTGCTCTCGATTCAGCAGCTTTCGATTTAAGAAATTTTCTGCGGGCGGGCGTATTGTAGAACAGCCGCTTTACAACAACCGTTGTGCCGATCTGCCGGGCCACCGGTTCCACTGAATCCACGCGGCCGCCGTTTACGACCAGTCGAGTACCCTCGTGATCGCCATCCGCTGCTGTCTCGAGTTCGAACTTTGCTATCGACGCTATCGCAGGGAGGGCCTCACCGCGGAAGCCATAGGAGCCGACGCCTATCAGGTCTGAGACATCCGTGATCTTGCTCGTGGCGTGACGCTCGATACACATTACGGCATCGGCTCGGGCCATTCCCGATCCGTCATCTGATACGCGAATGAGGCTTCGGCCACCTGACTCGACCTCAACAACGATCTTTGACGCGCCAGCATCCAGGGCATTCTCTATTAACTCTTTAACAACCGAAGCCGGCCGTTCAACAACCTCACCTGCCGCGATCTGATCGGCGACCGAGTCGGCGAGTATGGCGATTCGTGAACTCATAGCCGTTCGACCTCAGTGGAGAGTAACCAACCCTCCGAGTTCCCTCTTCTAACCAACAGCCACGGACCCTCGGCATCTGTGATCTTCACGGCCGTTCCGCCATCGAGAGAGTTTACCGCTTCCGCGACGCCATACGGCGCGCTACGCAGGGGAGTGGCGGCGTTGAGAACGACTGCTACCGTGGAGTCATAGGACCTACTAACAAAAAACCCATAGCCTGCAAACAAAACGGCCGCCAGAAGCACGCCGGCTGTCATCGTGTTTCGCTTGCCGAGGCCGAACATCAACCATCCCAGAAACCAGCAACCGATGCCAAGAGCCAAAGCCTCCGCAGGCGTGACGAGCGAGATCCACATCATAGTCCGGGTGCGCCGATCCCCCCGACCGACGAGCGAGAGCGACCGCCGCAGTTTCCAATTGCGCGGCGCGATCCTTGCGGCTCTTACCCACGATATCCGAGCGCGAGTTTCATCCCCCGCCATGTACCGCGCGTTACCCAGGTTAATCCAATTGCTCGCTACGCGGGGTTCGAGTGTGGCTCTTGACGCAAAACTCTCGGCCGAACCTATGTACGCTCCGGCGCCATAAAGCGTCTCCGCTGTGTTCGCCTGCGCCCACGCAGCTCCCGGAAGAAGAAGAAACAACAGCATCACATTAGCAATCGGCAATCCGCTATGTGCTGGCCCGCCAACTACAAGGGCGCGGTTTAGTACTCCGGTCACCTCTTGTACCTCAGCAAGCAGCTCCTCGGAGTCAGATGATCCTTCGGGGCCGTATAGGGCTTCACTCAAGCGTTCTCGTAGCCGCACCGCATGCGTGGCAAGCGAGCGTTCGAGACCTGCTGCACACAGCGCCTCTTCAAAAGTCGTTCCATCAGATACAGTCCACTCCGGTACAATCGTGTCGAATATCTCGCCCAATCGGCGGGCCGCCTCCTCGATCGGTGTAGGCGGTTTCGCAGTGCGCTCCGTTCGCTTGGAGCGGTTGGCACGTACAGTCGTGGCAAGCGCCCCGAGTGGTGCGAGCGCTGCGATCAGGATCCACATCCAGACCGGAAATCCTCGCAGCACGCCGTCGGCTATGCCCATGCCGCCGACCTCGGCAAGTCCGAGCGCGGTTGGTCTGCTTGCAATCCTTCCGCTACTCAGCGGCGACGCGAGTTCCTGAGCGCCCGCACGGACAATCTCATACGAACTTGTCTCCAGATCGAAGTACGAGTACGCCTCGGGGGTTATCCGATGCACACCCGCGGAATCCGGTACTACCAGATAGTTGAACCTCTTGGTTCCGCCTATGACTCCGTCAACAGACAGCACATCGAACGTCACATTATTGGGATAGACACTCAGCGTGCCAGGCCAGTTGATAGTCGGCTCCGGCCACAGCGCTACGTTGCCGGTTCCGCTCAGCACTATCGCCACGTTTCCAGCCTCGCCAACCTCCAGTTCGGCACCCCCGACCTCAAGATCCATCTCGAGCCCCTTTGCGACCGCTCCCTGAAAGTTCTCGGGTCGCTCCGCCAACGGAGGGCTCAGTATCTGTAGCTGCGGCACCTGGCTCTGAACGACATACCGCAACTCGCGGCTCAAGAACGAAAAAGACAGCGGCAGGTTGTACGTTACCGAAGCGCGGCCAATCTCAAATCCGTCGACTGATAGCGGGAACACCGTCTGATGGTGCACATAAAGGTCGTATACCTCACCGGCGACTTCGCGAGTAGAGACAACGCCCGCGGGAGAATTTCTCGAGTACGTCCACGCGCCCTGAACCTGCGGCGGATCCAATGTGGGAGGGTTGCGGGGACGCGACCGCAGCACGCGTGGAAACCACGCAACCACAACTAAGTCCAGCTGCTCTCCAAGCAGCACGCTGTCGGCCGAGGTTAGTATGGATACCGTTACTTCATCACCTTCAGGCGGCTGCAGCAGTGGGATTAGCGACGCGACGAACGGAGTGAATTGATCGACGGGATCGGGCCTTCCGGCGATTGCAATCCGAATCGGGGAAGTCCGAATAGACCTTGAACCATGTTGCAGCGTAGCAGGCCCGATTACGCCCTCGCCCGCGTTGGACGCGCGGAGATAAAACGTTCTCGATGTCTGCCGGTGTTCCTCGCCCCCAACTATCTGAACGCTAGATACCTGTCGCCGTCCGTAGATTTCCAACCCTTCCAGAGGGGGATCGGAGAGGTGAAAGAAGCCGCTCCCCTTTGTAGTGGCAGTAATATTCAGGACCAGCGTGTCTCCTACCTCCACCTCAGTGCGGTTCACTGTGGCTGTTACCTGCGGCTGTTGCAGCGCAAAGACAAGTAAGAAACCTATTACCAATCTTTGTCCCTCAAGGATTCACCAGTTTGCCGGCGTCTGTTCAGCCGCTCTCTTGTCGCCCGTTCATCTTCGGCAGCTGAATTCAAGATCTGATCGGCCTGGGCAACCGACAGATCACTCGGTTGCTCCTCGCTCTGAAGCCGGTCCTCACTCTGACCGCCCGGCGGCGGCGGCGAGCTGGAACTCTGGCTAGGCGGGCTGCGGCGGATCGCCAGTTCGAGATTCCACTTGGCCGACTGATCTCCGGGTCGCAGCAGCAGCGCATGTCGGTACGCGCGGCGCGCTGCTTCCAGATGCGCTTCCTCGTTTGGAGAGTCGATCACTGCCAACTTCAACCTCAACAGGCCGAGATTGTAAAGTGACCGGAATCTAATGTCCGGATCTAACGACTCGGCAGCCCGTTCCAATGCTTGGCGGCCCAGCGCGGTGTCGCCCAGCGCCATGCCTGCGGTTCCAGCGTTGTAGAGCGTAGTATCACCACCTTCTCCCGCCCTAACCTGTGCAAGATAGTGACGGGCGGCAGCGGCGATGTCGTTTTGTCTCCACGCCTCGTCAGCTTGGTTGGTTGGCTGTTGCGCGTTTGCGACACTACCGATGCCAAGCGTCAGCATAAGCATTACAAGGGCTCCGGTAGGGTTTCTGAACATCTGGAACATGAGCAGGGCGAGCGCCAAGAGCGTTGGTATCCAAACCCTCAGAACATTTTGGGCAGCTGACGTTGTAGCTTGCGGCGTTCGCTTGTAACCCTCGACCAGATCACGGATTGCGCCCGCCTGATCGGGAAGCTCGGCTGCAACAACGGCAGCATGCGCAGCATCCGCTACTGCGCTCATGACCTCGTCGCTTCGGCTCGTGAGGACATAGTTCCCGTCTTGATCCCTGTAGTACTCCACAAGTTCTCCGCTTGTATTCCTCACCGGGATACGGGCACTCTCACGTCGTCCCTGTGCGACAATCACCAGGTGTACGCCGTCACGCTTCAAGCGTTCCGCTTCCAACACCACAGCACTCAACGAGTCGTGCGCCTCGCCGTCGGTAAAGACTACAAGCACGCGGTCGGCCACTTCGGTCCTCGCCATCAGGAGTTCTCTTCCCTGCCTCAACACTAAGGACAGTTGCGTCCCGCCGGCGCTAACAATCTCCGGATCGAGCGCATCCACCAGCAACTGAAGTGCACTTGCATCCGCCGTCACCGGCGACATGATGAAGCTCTGTCCCGCAAACGCGATCAGTCCCAGCCGATCGGACCGGAGGTCGTGGATCAGGCGTTTGGCTTCCTGCTTTGCATGATCCAGCCTGGAAGTACCGACGTCCTCCGCCAGCATCGAGCGGGAGATATCCATTGCCACAACCAGATTCAGCGCCTTGGTCTCGGCAACGACAAAACGGCTTCCCCAGCGAGGGCCGGCAAGCGCGCCGAGGACCAGTAGAGTTACGACCGCAACAATCAAAGGCACAAAGACACGGTGCCCGCGCGCCTGTGCGCCTAGCTCGAATGACCAATTCGACGCTCGCGCAATTCGGACCCGCCTTGCCCAGAGCGCCAGCCCTCCGAAAACCAACGCCACGAGCGGCGACACCAGGAGAAGGAAAGGAGTGTCGAACTTCATCAAGGCACTCGTACGACTACGGTTGAGGCTACAATCAGTTCGACTGCAAGCAGCGCCAGACCAAGTAACAGAGGCGTCTTATACGCTTCTTCGAATTGCGTGAATCTGGTCACCTGAATCTCCGAGGTTTCCAACTGGTCTATCTGCTGAAAAACTCTGTTCAGCGCAGTTGCATCGGTCGCTCGGAAATATCGCCCCCCAGTACTGGAAGCCACCTCACGCAACAATTCTTCATCTATCTTTACCGGGAGTGTCTGGTACCTGACGGCGCCACCTACGCCACGCCCAATAGGCATCCGCGCTTCACCCTCCGTACCCACGCCGATTGTGTAGATCTTGATTCCCAGTGTTGCCGCAGCTTCAGCAGCAGTCTTAGGGTCTATGCGCCCTCGGTTGTTCTCGCCGTCAGTGAGCAGTACGATGACTTTGCTTTTTCCAGGGACCCTGCGCAATCTATTTGCGGCGGTCGCTATCGACGTTCCGATAGCAGTACCATCTTCCAATTCGCCGACGCGAAGATCGCGAACCGCCTGTTCGAGTACAGCGTAGTCGATCGTAACCGGCACTCGAGTAAGCGCTTCGGCGGCAAACGATACGAGGCCAATTCTATCGTTGTGCCTACCCCTGATG
The DNA here is from genome assembly GCA_022573095.1 of Gemmatimonadota bacterium. Taxonomy (GTDB): domain Bacteria; phylum Gemmatimonadota; class Gemmatimonadetes; order Gemmatimonadales; family GWC2-71-9; genus B16T1B5. Next base: position 7,133 of record JACZUR010000008.1, read on the forward strand.
AATCGAATGGACTGTTCCTTCGCGACATCGAGCCGGTTCGACGGGGCAAAGTCTTCCGCCAGCATGCTGCTGGACACGTCAACAGCCAGCACAATCGCGATCCCATCGGTGCTCACTTCTGTGGACGTCATGTCTAACTCAAGGCCGGCTGCAGCGATAATCCACGACCCAAGAACGAGACTTCTAACTGCTGCCGGCGTTTCCGCCACCAATCTCCGTCGCCGACTGGGTTCAACGAGGTTGGATATGTCGCTAAATCGAGCCGCAGATCCCCGCGATCTGATGCGGCGCCACCACCAAACGGGGATAGCCAACAGCAAGAGTAGGAGAATCGGGCGTGCGAAGGTCATTGGGAAGATTGCTCTGCCAGCTCCGCAATTATCTGGTCGACATCGTCCACCAGAATTATTACATCAGCAGCGAACGCCGGAGCGAACTTGGCCCGTTCGAGTGAGTTAAGGAGCTCAGTTATCTCACGCACCGGCAGATCACTGTCCGGCCCCAATCGTTTTTCTAGCGAATCGATATCGAATGTAGGATCAAGATTCGGAACTCTATCGCACAAAAATCTGCGGAACCGTTCTGCTGCGATCACAGCAACTGCTCGCGGCTCCCCTGCTTCAACCCAACTCGATAGCGGAATTGCGTAATCGTTAACCGGCTCGGTTTTGAGGACATCCTTTGACCCGCGCCGGGCCCGTATCAGCGCCATCATGATACCGGCTATCCCCACTGCCGCTGTCAGCAAAAGCAAGGGTTCGATTCTGCGCACGTCCCTGGCAACGGGTCCCAGCGACGGTCTCGGACTCAGCGCAGTATCCGCAGCCGGCAGCGTCGCCCGAACGGTGACAGATACCAGCTCCGCTTCGAGCACTTCAATTGAGCCGTCAGCAGCGATCATCTCCATTCCCGGTAATTCCACTGCAAGCAAACCAGGTTCGAACAGCGCCAGCGCGAACCGTACCCTGACGCTCCCCTCACCCACTTCGACCTCGGGTTGCGACAGAACTTCGGCCGCACTGCCCGGCACGAACTCCCCAACCCGCAGTTGCGTACCAGGTTCGACGGACCATGTTCGAGAGATTCTGATGGTGTCGCCTACCGTAACTCGTGAGGGAGTCACCGCCCAGCCACCGGCCTGCGCGATCGAAAGTGCCAGCGCCGCCACAATCATCGGCGAAGTCTTCGGGCTCGCTTCGCAAAAGCGTTGTGAAGCGCCCTCGCATAGGGACGATCCGTTCTCAGCGCCACATGATCGGCGCCGGCGTAGTCCAGAGCCTTGGCCCGCGAAAGCCGCATCTCTTCGGCAGCAATGCGAAGCCGTATACGCGCTTCGCTGTCGGATGTGTCGATTAGCAGACGCTCCCCCGTCTCCGCATCTTCGATCTCCACCCATCCAACATCCGGAAGTTCGAGTTCTTTAGGATCGTCCACCGTGACCGCTACCACTTCGTGGCGATGCGACAAATTCCTCAACTGCCGCTCCCACCCAGAATCTCGGAAATCGGAGATAACCACAATAATCGACCGGTGCCTCAGTAGGCGTCCCGCATACGTCAGTACGTTGGAGATGTCCGTCCTGGCTCGCAGCGGTTCAAAGGCGATCATGTCTCGGATTACCCGCATCGCGTGAAGCTTTCCCTTCGCCGGCCGAACCACATGATCCACCTCGTCGGAAAATATTATGGTTCCAACACGGTCATTCTGCCTTGCTGCAGCCAGAGCCAGTACGGCGCCGACCTCGACCGCTATCCGCGACTTGGCAACCGGATCTCCAAACTCGATCGACCCTGACCGGTCGATGATCAGTAGCACGGTTAGCTCCCTTTCCTCGTCGAAGAGTTTTACGTACGGAGAGGCCATTCTGGCAGAAACGTTCCAGTCTATGGAGCGAAAGTCGTCACCGTGTTCGTACGCGCGGACCTCAGCGAATTCCATCCCCTGTCCGCGAAATACCGATCGATAGTCCCCGGTGAGAAGAGTGCTCACAAGTCGCCGCGTTCTTAACTCAATCGACTTGACCTGACGAAGGACATCGGCCCCGACGACTGCCGAGGCGTGTTTCACGGAACGTCTACGGCCTCAAGAATTCTCGTGACGATGGTATGCGAGGTTACGTCCTCGGCTTCAGCCTCGAACGTGAGCAATACGCGGTGCCTGAGAACATCAGGAGCCATAGTCTTGATATCTTCCGGTACGACGTATGTTCTCCCGCGAAGGAACGCGTGCGCTCGTGCAGTTTGAGCCAAGTATACAGTCGCTCTCGGGCTGGCGCCGTACGCTATGAGCGGTTTGAGGTTAGCGAGACCGACGCGCTGCGGATCCCTAGTGGCTCTCACAACATCCACTATGTAATCTACTATTTTCTGGTCCATGTAGACTTGCGAGATCTTGTGTCTGAGCATCAATAGTTCGCCAGGTTCCGCCACCGGAGTAATCTCGATCGGCTCACCGCCGGACATTCGCCAGAGAATCTCCTTTTCGTCTTCGCGGCCAGGATACCCTACGTTGATCTTGAGCATGAACCGGTCAAGCTGCGCTTCCGGAAGCGGATAAGTTCCCTCATGCTCGATTGGATTCTGCGTAGCCAGCACCAGGAAGGGTTCTTCGAGAGGATAGGACTCGTCCCCTATCGTTACTTGTCGCTCCTGCATCGCCTCGAGCAAGGCTGCCTGAACCTTGGCCGGCGCCCGGTTGATCTCGTCGGCGAGGACGATGTTGGCAAATAGCGGACCTTTCTTCACCCGGAACTCAGAAGTTTTCTGATCAAAGATCATTGTGCCGATTATGTCGGCGGGCAGCAGATCGGGTGTGAACTGGATTCGCTGAAAGGAAGTGTTGATCGCCTCAGCCATCGAGCTAACCATCAGCGTTTTGGCGAGACCCGGAACACCTTCGAGCAGGATGTGCCCACCGGTAAGGAGGCCTATTAGCAGCCTTTCTACCATGCGCTCTTGCCCCACTACCCGCTTGGCTATCTCGTTTACGATAGCCGTGCAGATCTTTGGGTCAGCAACCCTTAGAGCCCTGGATGTCATAATCTCAAGCTACCTCCGACACCGATGCCTAGTTCCAGTAGGTCGCTGCGAGCGAGCAAATCATCGTTTCATCCTCTCGCCATCATCTTCGTACCGAAAGACCCACGTCGCAAAGCGCGCCGGAGAGATCGGATCGGCAGGCTCCATGGCGCGCCAGTCTATTCCGCTTCCTGAACCGCTCACACTGAGTCTCTCGTCGGTTTGTTTGACTACCCGCGCCGCTCGGGCAATCCACGTGCTGCAGTTTGACTCCCTCAGATCCACCCAACCTCTGGGAACCGCCGCCTCGAAATCGCCTCCCGGGGGCACCATTACGACCTCCGCCCGGTAAATTTTGTCTCCACCCACTACTATGGGAATCCCCACCGAAACGATATTAGACCTCAGTTCTTCCGAACTGGCGATCAATTCGCACGCCTCCACCGATAATTTACCAGGTTCGCTGGCGGCAAGCTCGGCGACGGACCCCCTTAGTAACGAAAACACGTATCCTTCGTACAGTATCTTCGTTAGCCGCGGCGGTCCCAGCATCTCGAACGCTACGGAGCGAACTCCAAACTCCGATTCGAGTTCGCGCAGGCGTTCGATCGCTTCCTGCCGCAGTACTCCCGCTTTGTACGTTGGTCCCGCGGTAGCAGAATCGAGCGCCGTGACTATGTCTCTACCCGTGGGGAAGCCACGGATTTCGGAGATTACGTACTCGGCCACTTCCTCTGGCGTAATGAGCTCCATCGACCCGAGCGCGGTGACGGTTTCAAACTCTTCTCTCGCAAAAACACCGTTCTCCCCCATGCTGGCGTAAACCGACTCCAGCGACTTACCGGTATCTGTCCAATAGTTCGCATCTTCCCTAAACCCTTCTCTCACGTCACGCGGCTCGGGACAGTCGAATCGCCTGATCGGTTTACCATCCTTCATAACAGGACCAAAGTTGATGTCCCGCCACCCAATGGTCGCCGTAGGCTTCACTTCCTTCGTCGCTGGGGCACCTGGAGTTCGTGCCACCAGGAACAAAAGCAACGAATGCGCACCTGCGACAGCAGATTTCATAAGCAGCGCACGCGAAGGCCGCTCCTCCGAGTGCGTGTATGGAACGTTCAAACCCATCCCACCCGTTCCGCTCGTGCCGACCTTCACGTATGCAAGCGTGCCCAATCTCTTCATCGTTGCCAGAATGATCTGGATGTGTCTGATGAGAGGCGGCATCGTAAGGGTCAGCATATGTTTTTCGACGACTTCCGCAGTCGCCTCACCCCGTCGCGCCGCTGCTAGCAGCTGTCCAGCGCTGTGGTAGACATCCGTATACGCCAGAGCGGTAGCGGTATTGATGCCGTCTACGACTGCCTCGGGTTTGTATTTGTCAAACACTTCGTACAGGAAGCTTCTATGGAGCACATCGTCATCCATATCGCCGAGCAGGTCGTCAAGCACAGCGCGTCGGTGCTCGGGATTTTCAATTCTCTCGGCGTTGGTCAGTTTGGCAACCGATGACGGAACGAAAATGTTACCCCACAGGGCTTCGATGCGGGTGGAACCAGCGATCTGGTTGAGTTCGTCCTTGGCGTCGACGACCTCGGCTTCGGTAAGCGCTACAAGAACGATGCGCGCCGGTTTGAAATCCAGAAGCTTGCGAGCGACGGCCCTGCCGACCATTCCGCTCCCGCCCAGAATCAAGATTGTGCGGTCCTTTATCTCCATCGATATAAAATATTCTTGGAAGAGTCCCTAGTTTTGCGATCCAAATGAACGTGTGATCCGTCGAATCTCGATTGAAGTAAGGTGGCGCCACTCACCAGTTAACAGCCTACCCAGCCGTATCGGTCCGTGACTCACGCGAACAAGGGATTCTACCTTCAGGCCCAGCGCGCGGCACGCGCGGCGTACGATTCGGTTGCGGCCCTCATTGAGAACCATCGTAAGCTCCGTGAGCGAGCCTCGACGGGCGCGGGTTGAAAATCTGCAAAGACCCAGAGGCCTGCCCTCGATCCGCACCGGTTTCGAAAACAACTTCATTATCTCAGTTCGGCTGCGACCACTCACTATCACCTTATAAGTACGTTCAACTCCGTATCTCGGATGCATCAGTCGGTTAGCACCATTACCGTCGTTCGTCAACAGCAACAGCCCCGAAGTATTGACGTCCAGGCGTCCCACGTAGGTTAGCCCGGCAGATTCAGGGAGCAAGTCGAACACAGTAGGCCTACCCTTCGGATCCATCTTCGTAACCAGGTACCCCGTCGGCTTGTTCAACGCGAGCCAGATTACCGGACTCTGCCTAACTCTCACGCCGCCAACCTCGATTTCATCCGTATCGGGGTCTACGCTCATCCCGAGCGTGGCTACTGCGCCATTCACCCTCACGCGCCCGGCAATAATAAGATCTTCGGCGCCACGCCGAGAAGCTACTCCCGCGCGCGCAAGGGCGCGCTGGAGCCGCATCGTGGTCACCGCTGCAGAGATTCTACAGGCACTGAAAGGGCCACCGACAGTTCTTCCAACCGAGGAAGTTCTTTCGCGTCCCTGAGACCCAGTAATTCCAGGAATGCCTGGGTAGTGCCGTACTGCAGCGGACGTCCCAATCCCTCACCCCGGCCCACCGGCTCGATGAGGCCTCTCTCCTGCAGGGATCGGAGGACGCCTTCCGACACAACACCTCTAATCTCCTCAACCTCCGAGCGTTCGACAGGCTGTTTGTACGCTATAATAGCTAGGGTCTCCATTGCGGCCGTCGAAAGTTTTCGGGGACGGGTCACTATCTGAGCATGAACGATCGCCGCTGCGAACTCGCTGAGCGTTAGAAGCTGGTAACCCTCCCCGACCTCGAGCAGCTCCACACCGTGCTGGGGCGCTTCGTAATGCTCTTTAAGTTCTGTAAGCGACGCCTTGATCTCCTCTGTTGTGGCCTCCCGGTCCAGTCGGGCCAGCTCGGACACCTTGAGGGGACCGTCAGCAGAAAAGAGCGCCGCTTCAATTAGTCTAGTAAGCCGTTTCACCGGAAATCTCAAATGCACTGAAAGGCTTTTCTTGAACCAGTCTGACGGTACCCACCCGAGCCATCTCGAGCAATGCAAGAAGGGCTGAGAGAACATCGACGATCGCCGGTCGTTCTCCTAACACGTCCGCGAACGAGAAGCGGGAGCGGGTGACAATCATCTCTTCGATGCGCTTCCGGGCACCCTCGATGTCGAGCGGGCGAGCTAGAACGCGATGTATGATAGGCTCTGGTATGGATGCGATAACCTCCTCAATCGCCTGCAAAACGCCTTGGATGTCTATCGAGACGGGACTCGGGCCGGGCTCCGGCTCTGGGGGGATCCAACCGCGGGAAAATCGGTCGGATCGATATTCCGCGCGCCCGGCCATCCAGTAGGCCACTTCCTTCACCTGTTCATATTCCAGCAACCGTCGTACCAACTCCGCTCGCGGATCCTCCCACTCTTCACTACCTATCGAGCGCGGTAGCAGCATCTGGACCTTGATGCGTAGCAGCAACGCGGCCATCTCCAAATAATCCGCCGCTTGATCGAGCCCCATTTTGCCGATCGCCGCGAGGAACTGTCTTGCGATCACCGCGATCGGGATATCTGCTATGTCGATCTCCTGCTGACGGATAAGGTGGAGCAGCAGATCGAGCGGGCCAGAGAAATCCTCTAGCTCCACTACAAATGAATCGCTCGATTCTTCTACGTTGAAATCAGTCATCCGGTCAGGCTGGAAACGGCGTCAATGCGAACGGTCTTGTTATCACAAGCGCCGTCTCGAACAGGAAGAAAGCGGGCCTTAAGAATACCCTCAAAGCCTGCGGGAAGAAGAAAACCAATGCCAGCAAAGGTAGAAACCCAAAACGGGAGAGTTCTCGGTATCTCACCGCCAGCCGAGGTGGCAGCAGATGGTAAAGAATATGTGAGCCGTCCAGCGGCGGAATCGGGATCAGGTTGAAGAAAGCCAGCAATAAGTTGAGCCAGATACCCCAAAACATCATTCGCTGCAACAGCGCAAGACCCGGGACATCTACCTGAAAGCTGTTTCCTGCCACACCGATCAGCACGGCAAGAAGCACGAAAGCAGCAAACAGTAGCAGATTCGTCACGATCCCCGCAGATGAAACTATGATGTCGCCAGACCTGTAGCTACGATACTTGCTGGGATCAACCGGCACCGGCTTGGCACCCCCGAAAACAAATTGCCCGTTCGACCCAAACCACAACATCAGGGGAAGTAGCACCGTCAACCACGGGTCGATATGTCTTACGGGGTTTAAGGTAAGCCTCCCGAGCCGTTGCGCCGTGTCGTCCCCCTGTTTGAGGGCGGCATAGCCATGAGCGACCTCGTGAGCGACCATGGAGATCAGCAGCACCGGCATCGCGAGGAAGAACTCTTGCATTAGGGGGAAAATTCCATGATCAGTTGCGCCGAAAGCTAACGAGCCCCTAGAGGCGTGTCAAAGCTGTAGCGCCTTGACCGGAAACGACTTGCGGCATAGCTTTCGCGCTTAATTTTGGCCGCTTCACCCGGTCCGAAAATAAAAGCGAGGAGCAGTTTTGCCCAACTTGAGTTCGTCCAAGAAAAGGATGCGCCAGAGCATCGCGCGGACCAAACGGAACCGCCTACAGCGGGGAGCGCTACGGAGCGCGATGAAGAAAGTACGGGTGGCCCAGACCTCCGGCGAGGCCAGCGAGGCTTTTGCCCTGGCGGAACGCTTGCTGGACCGTGCGGCTCTCAAGCACCTGATCCATAGGAACAAGGCAGCACGCCACAAGTCCCGCCTCCTCGCAGTAGTACAGTCTAAGTCGTCGTAACTACAGAGCCGCTAGCTCGGCGCCGCAGTCTTCGCAGTACCACTCCGTCGGAAGATTCATTTTGCTGCACTCGGGACACTCTAGAGTCCGCTCTTGCACAGCAGCCTCCTCATCACCACCGCTTTCTTCCCCTAATTCGTCGGCCTCGGTCACGACCTCGAGTTCGTGCGCGCTATCTCTTTGTACCAGCGGCTTAGCTACTTCCGGTTGTTTCTCAGCTACCGGTTCCTCAACCTCCTCGACAGGCTCGCCTGCAGGTGCCGGTTCCTCAGACGCTCCAGCTTTCTCTTCTTTCTCTCCCTGCGGTTCCTCTGTTACCGAGCCTGCATCGAAAGCGTCCGTCTGCGACGTATCCTTTACTCTGCTTTTCTCGGGCACCTTGCGTGCCGGTTTCTTCTTGCCGCCACCCCGTTTTGGTAGAGCGGTAGCCTCGGCCAAAAATCCTTCCAGCTTTTCTATTTCGGACTCAACCTCGTCCAGCTGGTCCGCTAAGGCGTCGAGTTCCCCGCTAAGTTTATCTTTTGTCTCTACCCACGCGTTCTCATCAAACTCACCGACATTGAAGCGAAGTTCCGCTTCTGAATAGGTCTCCTGCGTTCCCTGCTGCTGCTCGAGCAATTCGTCCCGTTTCTTTACTGCCCTATCGAGATTCCTCTGCAGTTGATCGGAAAACTTTTTGACCTGCGACAGCACCGAGAGGAGACGGCGTTGGTAGTCCTCTCGGACCCGGTCGCGAATCCCGGCGGACGAATCGTCGTCATTGTCATCCAGACGAGCGAGCCACTCCTCGAGACGCCCCCGCTCTTCCAGAAGTACATCCAGTTTTCGAGCCTTGGTCTGCTGCTGGTGCGGCACCTATTTCTCCTCAGGTTCAACCGGACACCCCGGGTAAGGCACCCCAGGGCTCCGAGCTCTTAAATTTTCTAGGCGACGGACATCTTCGGCTGTGAGCGGGATCACCTTTCCCAGCATCCGCGCCGTCAGAATAATCTTAGCCGTGTGCTCCAAACTTTCCATCCGCATTAACGCCTCGTCCAGATCCCTACCAAAAGTCACCGCCCCATGATTGGCGAGCAGCAGCGCATCGTGGTTCGCTACATACGGCTCGATCCGATCTCCTAACTCCGGCGTACCCGGCGTTCCGTATGGTACCAGAGGTACCCAGCCAACCTCGAATATTGTCTCAGGCAGGATACAGGCGTCAAAAGCCTCACCTGCGACACCGAAACCCGTGGCTGTCGGTGGGTGCGCATGCACTATCGCATTCACGTCGTCCCGCAAGCGCAGGACCCGCAGATGTAGATCCAACTCGGACGTGGGTTTCCGATGACCCCTTAGCCTCTTACCGTCGAGATCTACCTCGACGATGTCTTGGATCGTGAGATTCGCTTTCAGCAGTCCGCTGGGCGTCACCATAGCCCGGTTCGCGCCGCTGCGAACAGTGGCGTTGCCGTCAGCTCCCGCGATCAACCCCGCATCGGCAAGCTTCCGGCAGCATCTCACCAGGCTGCTGGCAAGGTCCAGTCTCATATCCGACTAATCCGCCTCGAAAACGGTCATCCCGGCCACAACAGTCCGCACCACGGCGCCAGAGAGTTCCCGGCCGGAGAACGGAGTATTCCTACTCTTCGACAGGAACTTCGCTTCGTCTACGATCCATAGCCTGGTAGGATCGAACACAACCAGATCAGCTGGACTGCCACCGCTGAGACCTCCGCCTGGGAGGTCGAATATCCGGGCCGGTTTCGTACTCATGCAATGGATTAGATCATACAAGCTAAGTTGTTTTGTGTCAACGAGTTCCGAAATGCCGACTCCCAAAGCTGTTTCCAGACCCACAACGCCAAACGGTGCGTCGTCGAAGTCTCGTTCCTTCGCCTCATAGTGATGCGGGGCATGGTCGGTCGCGATAACGTCCAGCGTTCCATCCTTGAGCCCCTCGATCACCGCCGCGACGTCGTGGTCTTCTCGTAACGGCGGATTCATCTTCGTATTGGTATCGTACTGCTCGCAGGCCATATCAGTGAGAGTGAAATGGTGGGGGGTCGCCTCCGCGGTGATCCTTGCCCCCCTGCTCTTGGCCTGGCGGATGATCTCGACAGATCCTTCGGTTGAGACGTGACATATATGGACCCGGCCCTCCGTCAGCTCTGCCAACAGCGCGTCGCGCGCGACCATGATCTCCTCGGCGGCGGACGGAATGCCTTTGAGACCCAACCGGCTCGAGACGAGCCCCTCATGCATCACACCGCCAGCGGCGAGGCTCGGGTCCTCGCAGTGGTCGACGATCGGAATCCCGAAAGTCTGCGCGTATTCGAGCGCGGTGCGCATCATGTGGCTGGAAACCACCGGGCGTCCGTCATCGCTCACGGCGACGGCTCCGGCGGCCACGAGTTCTCCGAACTCGCTCAGACGCTCGCCCAGTTGCTGTAGCGTGATAGCAGCGATGGGGTAGACTCTAGCCGCGTTGGCATCCCCACCCTGTTTGACGATAAAACCCACCGCCGCCTGGTTATCAGTCACGGGATCGGTGTTCGGCATTACACAAACACCGGTAAACCCGCCGGCGACCGCGGCCCTTGCGCCAGTGGCAACCGTCTCTGCCTCCTCCATACCCGGTTCCCTGAAATGCACGTGCACGTCGATCAGACCGGGTGCCACGATCAGCCCCGAAACGTCTATCACCTCAGCTTCGTCGGGCGCTGTCAGGTTCTTTCCTATTTCGGCGACTTTGCCGTCTACGACCAGTAGGTCGGACGCGGTGTCCAATTCCTGCGACGGATCGATAACTCTGCCACCTGTAAAGATCGTTGACCGCTCAGACATTCAATCCCATCGCCGCTTCAGCTGTCTCGCGGCGGCCGCCGCTCAGCAGGTAGAGTACCGCCATTCTCACAGCGATCCCGTTGGTCACCTGATCCAGTATCACACTGTGTGAGCCATCCGCCACAGCGGAGTCGATTTCCACACCCCTGTTGATCGGGCCGGGGTGCAGAATGAGGAGGTCGTGGCGGGCCTGTTCAAGCCGCTTCACGGTAACTCCGAAGACTCTGTTATACTCGCGCAACGAGGGTATGAAACCGCCGGTCATACGTTCGAGCTGGAGGCGAAGAATGTTGAGAACATCCGCCCACTCGATTGCCTCCTCGATGCGACTGATGACTCTCACCCCTAGCTGTTCGATGCCCAGCGGCATAAGGCTCCTGGGACCGCAAACCGCAACCTCGGCTCCGAGTTTCAGCAAGCCCCAGATATTGCTTCGTGCGACGCGGCTGTGAAGGATGTCACCGCAGATGCAGACCCTGAGACCTTCAATCCTGCCTCTCTTGTCTCTGATCGTAAGTAGATCTAGGAGAGCCTGCGTGGGGTGCTCGTGTTTGCCGTCACCAGCATTGATCACGTTTGAATCGATGCGGTCGGCGAGAAACTTCGCCGCGCCAGAGGAGGGATGCCGAATCACCACCATATCGATCCGCATCGCCTCAAGATTGCGCGCCGTATCCACTAGATTCTCGCCCTTCTGTACCGCTGATCCCTGTGAAGAAACGTTTACGGTGTCGGCGGACAGCCTTTTCTCGGCGAACTCGAACGAGATCCTGGTTCGTGTTGACACCTCAAAGAAGAGATTGACGATCGTCTTCCCTCTCAGCGTGGGTACTTTCTTTATGGCCCTCTCGCTCACCTCCTTGAATGGTTCGGCGGTATCGAGAATAAGGACTATTTGCTGAGCAGTGAGGCTTTCGAGTCCGAGAAGGTCTTTGCCGAGTTCGAGCGCGGTCACCCTTCTCCCTCGGCGACTAGTTCAACACCGTCCTTGCCGTCGAGTTCGCGCACCAGGACGTCGACTCTGTCGTTTTTCCCCACGCTAATTCGTTCGCCCACTATGTCGGCCTGGATGGGGAGCTCGCGTCCACCACGGTCAATGAGGACGCACAGGCTCACCTTAGATGGACGTCCGAAATCGGCAAGCTCGTTGAGTGCCGCGCGCACTGTCCTGCCCGTGTAGAGGACGTCGTCCACGATGACAACGGACTTCGAATCAAGATTGCAGGGAATGTTTGTTTCGCCGACGAAAGGCTTCGGGCCGATGGTCTCGAGGTCGTCTCGATAGAGCGTAATATCGAGCGCGCCGCGGGGTATTTCAGTTCCGGATTTGGAGATCAGGGATGCCAGTCTGTCGGCCAACTCGACGCCCCGTCTCTGGATTCCCACCAGAACCAAGTCAGCCGGATCGGCGAGGGCGCCAATCTCTCCGGCCATACGCTCAAGCGCCCGCGCGAAAGCGTGGGCGTCCATGATGGTATCCATGCTGCCGGATGACGTCATCTTCGACGCGCAAGTTAGGTGGACCTTACCCACCCGTCAACGCCACCGGGGTAAGTGCTGGCCGTCCTGACAGTACCTCGATTACGTTTTTCACGGCCAAGTTCGCCATAGCGGATCGGGTGGCTGTAGTCGCGCTTCCGATATGGGGTAGCATCACGACACGCGGATGGTCGATCAATTCCTGTTGCACCAACGGCTCGTCCTGAAAAACGTCGAGACCCGCCCCGCCGATGCGGCCCGACGCGAGCGCAGCGATAAGATGCTCCTCGCGGATAAGTGCGCCCCTGGCGGTATTGATGATGATCGATCCCGGCTTCATCGCTGCCAGTTCCTCCTTGCCTATCATGCCACGCGTCCCCGAGTCCAGCGGAAGGTGCAGCGAAACAACGTCGCTCGCCGCAAGCAGCTCGTAAAGCGATACCGCACGCGCACCGCATTCGCGGTCTAGATCCGGCTTTGGCGTGAGTGACGTATACAGGATGG
>JACZUR010000156.1 GCA_022573095.1 Gemmatimonadota bacterium
TCGATGAACTGATCTGAAGGCTGAATTTCCTGAATTTGGAGGCTCTGAGCTACTACGACCGAAGTCCCCGACACACCGGCGGCTAGAGCCATGCCGGTAACAATGAATTTTGTGCGCATAACCGACGTACCTCGCGAATCGGAGTGAGGGGTTGGCGGCGCGATCCACATCGCGACCATGATTCAGAAGCTACGATGCACGGTGGCTCGGGAACGTCGCAGTCTCGGCAGGGAACAGCGTTCGCCTGCGCAATAAAAAGGGCCCCCGGTCAATGCGACCGGGGGCCCTGTTCGTCGAAATTGAGCTCAATTAATACGAGTAATCGTTCGCGGCAACGCGAATCTCTTCCCAGGGACCGCGAGCCTGCCGGTTGTGGCGGCGCACTGCTTCACGCGTTGCCGAAAGACCTGCAACCGTCTGTCGAACGAACTCCTGAGGAAGCGATTCAGTCGACGGTTCGATCGTTACAGTTCCTACATAATCGTTGAGAAAACAAGGGCGGTCCGACGGGCTACCGTCGGCCTTCGCGAAGAACCGATTGTGCTCCACGCGAACGTCTAGACGCACCCCATCTCTATACCTGAACAGCTCCACGACAACAGCTCCAGATCCAATGCCATCGGGAAATCCCAATGGGGACGATATCTTGATACCGGATTCGTCGCTCGCAACAACGTGTGGCTCGCTTCCAGTGACCCTACGTAGTAAACCCTCTACTTCGGGCACGAGATGTCCGACGGCATCTTCGATTGACGGGAATGCGAGCTGGCCACTCGATCCTGCTGATCGTACCATGTGTCACACTCCTTTCACTGGTCTGAGGCGGGATGGTTATCACCCTGCCACGCAACGCTCTCCACTACTCTTCATAGCCAGAACCGTGCCACAAGTTCCCTACCGGTTCAGTGCCAAGCTAACATATTGCCTTCAAAAAAGATACGCGCTCGGGCACCACAAAACGGTGACGCCTGACACACACGTAATATGCGCCATTTTGGCGTCCCGACCGTCGGGAATGGACAGTAAATACCTGTGAGCTTCCTAACCTCTATCTGTATACCGGCTCTGCACTACGGAAGTCACAATGATGCCCCCTTCCTATAACTTAGACGCCTAAAAGGTTAACAACTGCACACTCGTCTTTGTTTCTCGTTGCCACAGGGTCGGTTACTAGGATAAGATTCACCTTCATTCAACTGAGAATGCCGAGATAGGACTGACCCCATGTTTGCCGCCGGGTTTTTGCAAAAATTCATCTGGTACGCGGGAAAAATTGCGTTAGCCGCTGGGGTGTTGTCTCCGGTTCCGGTGCTGGCTCAGGGGTACGATCGCGTGGAGTCGGGGTCGATTACCGATTTGGAAGGCGTTAGTGTCGGACATCACACTCTGTCGACTCGCCTTACGGGGTGCACCGTTGTCCTTTTTGAGGACGCAGCCGTCGCCGGGGTGGACATTCGGGGATCCGCTCCGGGAACCAGAGAGACCGATCTTCTCGATCCGATTAACCTAGTACAGCGCGTAAACGCCTTCGTTCTATCGGGTGGGAGCGCGTTCGGGTTGAGTGTGGCCGACGGAGTGATCCGTTTTCTGGAGGAGCGCGGCGTAGGATTCCCGGTCGGCTCGGTCCGCGTACCTATAGTACCGCAAGCCATACTGTTTGATCTTCTCTCCGGTGGCGACCCCACCATCCGGCCCGACGCCAACTGCGGCTACCAGGCTGCCGTCGCTGCGTCGGCAGAGAATGGGGGGGGGGCGGAAGGAAACGTTGGCGCGGGTGCTGGAGCCACCGTGGGCAAGCTTTTTGGGCGCTCTCGGGCTATGAAGGGCGGACTGGGGACTGCATCCGTGAGGCTGCCAAGCGGGTTGATAGTCGCTGCTCTCGTAGCGGTAAACGCGGTTGGTGATATTGTCGAGCCATCAACCGGCGTTGTGATTGCAGGTGCCAGAAACGACGACGGAGAGATTATCGATGTTCGCACGGTGCTTCGAGCACGCGGACTGTCTCTCGATCCGGAAGTATCAAACACCACGATCGGGGTGGTTGTTACCAACGCAACGCTTACGAAGGCACAAGCGACCAAGGTGGCGCAGATGGCGCAGGATGGTCTGGCAAGAACGATATATCCAGCGCACACTCCGTACGACGGTGACGTGATTTTTGCCGCCGCCACCGGATTGTTCGATGGGGAGACTGATCTTCTTGTTATCGGCTCGCTTGCAGCGGACGCAGTCGCGGAAGCGATCGTGCGTGCGGTCCGGGCGGCGGAAGGCACCGCCCTGTACCCGGCTGCCGGTGATCTCGACCGCTAACTTCACTTGAACGTATATCTTTTTTTCTTACTTGCTTTCTCCGCAGCACTGATCCTCGCTGGTATCGGCTTGGGACGGCTCGTCAGGAGTAGCGGAGATTTCTTCGTTGCAGGACGGAAGCTCGGACCGGGGTTGCTCTTCGCGACCGTGCTTGCTGCCAATATCGGTGCAGGATCGACGGTCGGCGCCGCAGGTTTGGCGTATCAGGATGGTTTAAGCGCCTGGTGGTGGGTCGGGTCAGCCGCGATCGGTACATTTTTCCTCGCTTTTTGGGTCGGACCGAAGATCTGGGAGATTGCCAGCGCTAAGGGACACCTTACGGTGGGTGATTTTCTCGAGGCGCGGTACAGTGTTGAGGTTCGTACCGTGATCGCGGCGTTACTTTGGGCCGGGACGCTGGCGATACTTGCCGGTCAGTTCATCGCGCTCGCGTGGGTCCTAAACGTCGTAGCTGGAATACCCAAGTACGCAGGCTGTCTTATCGGCGGAGCGGTGATGATCACATACTTCGCTTCCGGAGGGCTCATCGGCTCGGCTTGGGTGAACTTCGTCCAATTGATTGTGCTAATGCTCGGATTCGCGCTGACGATCCCCCTCGCACTTAACAGCCTGGACGGAACTGCATCGCTGATCGATGCTGCACGAAACGTCTCGCCCGACTACACCAATTTTTTCTCGGGAGGATCTTCTGGTTGGAGATACCTTCCGCTGCTCGCACCCGCATTCATCGTTTCTCCGGGACTGATACAGAAAGTCTACGGAGCGCGGGACAAGGCAAGCGTCCGGCAAGCCCTGAGCGCAGCCGCGATAGTTATGGCACTTTTCGCGTTTGCACCGACCGTGCTGGGCATTATCGCACGCCTGAACCACCCGGCATTGTCGCATCCTGAGCTGGCTTTACCTACAATCATGATGGATATGCCACTCGCTGTGGGGGTTATCGGGCTGACCGCACTTTTCGTTGCCGACGTCAGCTCGGCGGACGCGATCCTCTTCATGTTCTCAACTTCATTCGCGCAGGACCTCTATCGACGCCACATTAGGCCGGGGGCTAGCGACTCTCAGGTTTTAAGTGCCGCGCGGTGGGCGGCCGTCGTAGGCGGGTCTGTGGGAGTAGGACTTGCGATCGCGGCGCCTTCTGTGATAGATGCTCTCCGCATATTTTACTCGCTACTAAGTGTAAGCCTGTTCGTACCGGTCATCGTGGGGTTGTATACGGGACGAGCCGGCAAGATTGAGGCTCTGGCGGCTATCGCGTCGGGTGTGCTCTTTACTGTGAGTGCTCAGAGCTTCACCGACGGCGGCGGCTTTGGGCCGCTGACGCCTACGATGGTCGGACTGCTCGCGTCGGTGACTGTTGTTCTAGCCCTTATGGTTATGAAGAAAAGAGTGATTGAACGTGGCTAATAGAAATCGAGAACAATGCCTGTTGATAAGTTAGGGCGACCTCACCGCAGCCTCCGCATCTCAGTGACTGATCGTTGTAACATCCGATGCAGCTATTGCATGCCGGAGGAGACGTATCAGTGGCTGCCGCGAGACTCTATTCTCTCGTTCGAGGAAATCGAGCGGCTGGTGTCGATTTTTACACGTCAGGGTGTCAGAAAGCTAAGAATTACCGGTGGCGAGCCCCTCATGAGGCGCGGGCTCGATCAGCTTATTGAGGTGTTAAAGTCGGTATCCGGCGTGGAAGAAATTGCGCTCACCACAAACGGCATCCTGCTATCTCGCGATGCCGACATTCTCAAGCGCTCGGGGCTCGATCGTGTAACTGTGAGTCTGGATACTTTGGACGCGTCCAGGTTTCGCAAGTTTACCAGGAGCGCGAAACACGCTGACGTGCTGGCGGCCATCGCTCGGCTCGGTGACGTGGGGTTCGTGGGTACCAAGATCAACACCGTTGTGACGCGTGGATTCAACGACGACGAGATCAGCGACCTGATTGAATTCGGTCGATCTGCGCGTTGTGAAGTGCGATTCATCGAGTATATGGATGTCGGTGGCGCCACCCGCTGGTCTATGGACCAGGTTGTGACGCGATCCGAAATTCTGGAAATTTTGCAGCGAGAGTACGGTGAGATCGGTCCGATATCAGAAGAAGATTCGTCGCGGCCGGCGCAGCTATTTCGATTGCCGGATGGACTGCAGTTCGGGATCATCGCTTCGACGACCACGCCGTTTTGTGCGACGTGTGACCGCAGTCGCCTGACGGCGGACGGGATGTGGCTGCGCTGTCTTTATGCTGATACCGGTACGGATCTAAAAGTGATGCTGCGACGCGGCGATTCGGATGATGAAATCGCACGCGCTATAGAAACTGGCTGGATTGCGCGCCGGGATCGGGGTGCGGAGGAGAGACTTGCGGTGTCTGATCGCGACGTTCTATATCAAGTCGGATCCCTGCGATCGGATCCGCACCGCGAGATGCATACACGAGGGGGGTGAGGAATGCTTGAACGGTTTTGCTGGTCTACGCGACTACGAACACTGGCGGCGGTATCGATGGCGATCGGTGCGTGCTCACACGGACCCCCACCGGATCTAGCGCCCGACCCGGGGCTGCTGGGGCGAATGACTGCTCTCGAGATAGTGCCTGCAGGCGGAAGCGTCTGCCCTGGAGAACGGTTGAATGTTTCGTATTTTGCCGTCCTCGACGACGGAGCGCGAATTCCGTTTGAACGCCGGTACGATCGCGACAATCCGCCGCTGCTCCACGTCGTCATGCTCAGGAGAACGAGTCCGGACGCTCAGTCGCTCGAGGGCGGCGATTGGAGGACGCATCGGGATCCGGTGAGCAGCGCGATGACCGGCTTCCGGTTGAACGCTTTTCTCAATGCCAATCCCTCTCTCAATGCGTCCGCCGTTGTGGCTCCCCGCTACGGGTGTACGCCGCACGAATTTACGTTTACGGGCGACCACGGACACCGTGGCGAGACCGGTCAGAACGGTCCTGACGTGACGGTGCGAGTTGGTACGGTGTCCACCCCATTCTACGACGAATTACTCCTGATTGGCGTTGAGGTTGGTATGGCGCCACCGCGCTACTTCTTCTAC
This sequence comes from Gemmatimonadota bacterium, assembly GCA_022573095.1. Taxonomy (GTDB): domain Bacteria; phylum Gemmatimonadota; class Gemmatimonadetes; order Gemmatimonadales; family GWC2-71-9; genus B16T1B5. Next base: position 5,365 of record JACZUR010000156.1, read on the forward strand.
GAACGCGACCTTATGACGTCTGCCGATTGGCTGAGGATAGTATCCCGCGGCGGGCGTGGTGGCAGAGGTGTTTCGGGAGAGGAGGGAACCAATGGCCGGAACGGCGCGACGGCTTGTCCCGGAACCGCAGGAACTCCGGGTGGGCCGGGTGGAGCTGGCGGTCCCGGAGGGGCCGGAGGTCGAGGCGGCACCGTAACTGTGATCGTGCCGAGCGAAGAGCCGTTGATGGCCGGCCTAGTCGATGTCGTGAACCTGGGTGGTCGGGGTGGGGATGGCGGACCCGGT
>JACZUR010000009.1 GCA_022573095.1 Gemmatimonadota bacterium
GGAGTAACCGCTTCCGTGGACGCCCGATTCAGCGCGCCCGCCAGCTCGGCGGCGGTGGCATAGCGATCGCCGGGCGCCTTTGCCAGCGCCTGCATGATCACGCGCTCGACGGTCTCTGGCACCGTGTCTCGCACGAGGCGTAGACTCGGCACCGGATCCACGCACTTGCGGACCAGGATCGCCTGCGGGGTCGGGCCCGAGAACGGTGGCGCGCCGCCCAACATCTCGTAGAGCACACACCCCAGGGAGTAGATGTCGGTACGGGCATCGACTTCCCGCTCCCCAGTGGCCTGCTCCGGGCTCATGTAGGCCGGTGTCCCTATCGCAAGGCCCGTCCCGGTAAGGCGCTCGGCCCCAGCTTCACTAACTGCCCGTGCAATGCCGAAGTCCGTGACCACCGCATGGTCTGCCTCGAAGAGGATGTTCTCGGGCTTCACGTCACGATGCACGATCCCGCGACGATGGGCGTAGTCGAGCGCGTCGGCCACTTCTCGCGCAATTTGGAGCGCGTCTTCCAGACCCAGCCGGCCATCTCGATCGAGCCGCTCTCGGAGGGACCCTCCATCCACGAAGGGCATCATGTAGTAGAGAAGCCCGTTGGCTTCACCGGAGTCGAGAAGCGTCAGAACGTTGGGGTGGGTCAGCTTGGCCGTGATCTCGATCTCCCGCAGGAACCGCTCGGGGCCGAGCGCGGTGGCGAGGTCCGGCTTTAGGACCTTGAGGGCGACCGAGCGATCGTGCTTGAGATCGTGGGCGAGGTAGACCGTGGCCATGCCGCCACGGCCGAGTTCCCACTTGATTCGGTAGCGGTCGGCTAGGGCTTGTCTCAGCCGCTCGAGTTCGTTGGCCATGCTCGGTGTAAGTCTTGGGCGTACCTAGGGGGCGGCCGCGGCCTAACTCGTTCTATACTGACTCGCATAATCCTGTCTCACGCAACAGTGGCCGTGTAATTCCCACCTCCAACCGCGCCCGACTCGGCGCAACCATTCTCCCAACATAGTAATTGGTGAGTAGTGAGTAGGAAGTTGGAAGCATCCACGACTCACCACGTACCACTTACTACTCCCTTTATTGACAGGGCGCTTCTTAATGTTGTTAGGCAGCACCCTCTCCGTCGGCCCTCTTCCATAATCCTTGCGAGCCAATCCGAAGGGCGCGGTTGAACTTGCTCGACGCGTTCTCCCACGCGATTGCCGCAGTGAGCTCGACCAGGGCATCAGGATCAAAGTACTGAGCCACTCGGGCGAATAGCTCATCCGACACATCGTCGTCGCTCCCCGTTATGGCATCGGCATAGGCTAAGGCCGCTCGCTCCGTCTCATTGAACATTGGGTGCGTAGCGTATTCGTCTAGAGCACCGATCTTCGAGTCTGCCAACCCAAGTTCGCTGCCCACGGCAGCGTTGATGTCTTGTCAGAATTCACATCCGTTGAGGCTCGCTACCCGGCGATTCACCAGCGCTAAAAGCGACGCGTCAACTAGGCCCGACTGGTCAAGACCGGTCCACATTCCACGAACGCCCCGTAGAACGCTCGGGCGACGGGCATACACAAGATGATTTGCGAGCGGCGCACCCCACTTCTCTGTCTGAAGCTCGAAGATGCGTGCTGCATAGCCATCGACTTCGTTGGGATCTACTCCGTCAATCCGTGACATGTACCTCCAGTCCCTCCAGCATAGCGGTGCCCCCTAACTCGTTCTATACTGACTCGCATAATCCTGTCTCATGCAACATTGGCCGTGTAATTGCCACCTCCAACCGCGCCCGACTCGGCGTAACCATCCTCCCAACATGGTAATTGGTGAGTAGTGAGTAGGAAGTTGGAAGCATCCACGATTCACCACGTACCACTTACTACTTACAGCGTCGCTTTCCTGCCGACAAGATCACAAACCGCGAGACTCCAGCGGGATCATGATGTGTGCGTACGGAGTGTCTGGCCACATGATCCACGGTCCGCCGTTCAGGTGATCCGTCGAGATACCCTCGAGCATGCTAGCGTCGGGAACAATGACCATGACGTGAGGTCCCATATCCGTCACCCAGTCCTCGGGACCGGTCGGTTCGGTGGCAAACGGATCGCTGTTGCTGACCGGCGTATCCCCCGCAAGCATATAGGCAAATCCGATCTCTTCGTAAGACGGTTCCGTCCTGCCCACGTAGGCCTCGAGGAAATTGCCCCACGCGGCAGTCATGCACAACGGATCGTTGCCCGGCGTGTCAGCGTTGTCAGGCATACAGGTCCAGTCGTTACTGCCTTCATGGAGAACGGTCCCGTCCCACGCCTTGATCGTTGCATCGTTTGAGACCGACGCTGGCCCGGCACTCCGCGCGCTTTCGATCTGATCCTGCGCTACCAGCACGGCGGGCAAGGCTAGGCCTGCCGCTAGAAAAAAGACGGCTTGAAGCTTCATTGAATTCTCCTTGTTGGTGTCTCTGCAGGGGTTCAACATATCCGCGGTGATTCGATAACGCTAGGAAATTCTGGCGGGTTCTTCAGGAAACGCGAAACCCTACTGGGGCCGAATTAGGCGGGAAAGCTAGACCGCAACATCCTCCTCTGCGAGCTACTCACTTCTCCTTTAGTTCTCTTCCTTTATCCGGCGTCGGATCTTTCACAACGCCGTAGGCGAGCCGCGCTTCGTGATCCTCCGGCAAGTACTCCGTGATCGGCAACCCTTCCGGTGTTACGAACAGCAGGCAGTGGCAATACTTGTGCTTCTTCATCTCGTCGCAGGAGCATACCCATTCCCTGCTCCGCTCCAACTCGGCCTTCTTGTCGGGATAGAAGCGGCAGGGACAGAGCGGCCGCCCCAACTCGTCGAGATTCTGCGCCAGGCCAAGTACGACGGCTTCGGTAACCGCCGAATTCGGATGCACCGAGGTCCCGGTTTTCGCGAGATACTTGTCGACGAAGATACGCATCCGTCGCACGCTCTTTTCAGTTGGTTGCTCCATAGGGATTCTGAAGTATGAATCTGATGGGAGATTGAAGCACAGACAAGGTGGACGGTGGGAGACGGTGGAGTAAGGCAGAGTGAGTATCGAGGGAGAGAAGAAGCTAAGAGACGGTGGTGGGTGAGGCCGATGGCGTACCGAGTGCAAGAAGACGGTGGTGGGTAAGGAAGGTTGCGTACCGAGTGCAAGAAGACGGTGGAAGACGGTGGTGGCGGATTCCGGACTCCGCTGCACGCTGCACGCTGCACGCTGCACGACAGCAACTGAAAGCGATAAGTATTATACTCTCTGACCAGCTGACCCGCCGACCGCTTTCGTTCCCTCGTTCAAGAGACGGTGAGATCTCTCATTCCGCTCGCAATACCTCGACGGGATCGAGTTTGCTAGCTCGCCTCGCAGGAATCCAAGCCGAAAGAAACGACACACCTATCAGCAACAACGGTACCAAACCGAACGTCGCCGGATCGATCGTCTCGACGCCATACAGTAAACGTCCCAGTAGCTGTGCGGCCAAAGCGGACAACACAGTCCCGATCAACGCACCAATCACGACCAGTTTCATGCCATCGCCCAGAAGCATCCTTACGATCCTGTTCGGCTCGGCTCCCAGCGACATGCGGATTCCCATTTCGCGGCTTCGCGTGGAAACAGCGTAACTCACGACTCCCGAGAGCCCGATCGAAGCCAGTAGCAGCGCCAGCGTGCCGAACGCCACCACTACCAACGCGGATAATCGGTGAGGCAGAAGCATCACAGCCAGATGGCGCTCCATCGTCTTGGCCCCTGCAATGAGAATTTCCGGATCTAACTCCCGTGCAATTCTTATCAGACTGGTCGCCGTTTCTCCTGCGTTTCCCGTCGTCTTTGCCACTAGAGTCATCGAGGATGTGAAGTTCTGGGCGAAGGGCGCGTAGAGGAAGGGCCGCGGCGATTCGCCCAACGAGCGCACTTTCGTGTCGCGAGCGACGCCTACCACCGTGCGGTCCACGTCGCCTTCCCTGATAACGCGCCCTATGGGGTCTTCGTTGGGCCAGAAACGCGCGGCCATCGTTTCGTTGATGATCGCGACCGGCGCTCCGTCGGTTCCGTCACGAGAGTCGAAACCGCGCCCCCGGACTATCTGCACGCCCACCGCCTCGAAGAATCCGGGATCGACCTGCGCCCAATCCACCGAGTGTGCGTCGCGGTCAACGGGTGGCGCAACACCGTCCACGTTCACGTTTATCCACATGTTGTTCATCACGTCGAGATGCAGATCGGCCGTCATTCCAACTGCCGTGACACCCGGTAGGCTTCCGGCCCGCTCAATAAGCGATCGGTAAAACGCGCGCGCCCGCACCGGTGTGTAGCGATCCGTCGGCGTCTGAATCAAGACGATGCCGGCCGGATCGTAACCGAAGCCGGGATCGACCGCTACTCTCGCCTGGAGGCTTCGCAGGAAAAGCCCGGCGCTGATCAGTAGAACCAATGACACTGCAACCTGGGCGACCACCAGCGTGTTTCGGATCTTACCCCGGGCAGCTCGGCCCCCACCAGCGCTCTCGTCTTTCAGCGTAGGTGCAACGTCGGGATTGGTTGCCTGGATAGCAGGCACCAGGCCAAAGAACAGTCCTGCAGCAAGAGTCACGATCAAGCTGAACCCGAGCACGGTTGCGTCTAGGCTCAGGTCGAGCGTTATCGGAATCGGCAAGGGCAGATCAGCCGTAGTGAGAAGTTTGAGTAGATAACTTGCGACCATGATTCCGGCCGTTCCACCCAACAGGGCCAGCATCATACTCTCGGTCAGCAACTGCCTGATCAGGGTTGCCCTCTTGGCTCCCAGGGCCAGCCGAATGGCGATTTCTCTCCGGCGATCCGCTGCCTGCGCCAAGAGGAAGCTCGCCAGATTCGCCGACGCGATCAGTAACACCATTGCCATCACCGCCATCATGAAGCCAGCGGCCGGAACGAGAACCCGGTCCACCATCGGGTTCATGATGACGTCCTCGGTCGGGACCATGACGAAGGCGTTGTCTGATTCCCAATAAGTCGGGTGGAGGTCCTGCAACGATCGCGTCAATTCGTCCAGCACCTGTTGCGCCTGAACTATCGACACGCCGGGCGCCAGGCGCGCCTTTGCGAAGACACTCTGGTTACCTCGATGGTTGAGCTCGTCCTGTGTAGAGGGTTGCAGATGAGCAACCATCATGCGAGAGACATAGATGCCGGGCGTGAGACCGCGCAACATTCCGCTATACTCACGGTGCGCAACTCCGATCACTGTGTACAGCCTACCGTTGAGACGCATTTCCTGTCCGACAACCGAGGAATCCCCGCCAAAACGCCGCTGCCAATAGCCATACCCCAGCATCGCTACGGGATGCGCGCCCGGAGCGACGTCGTCCTCGGGCAAGAGGGTACGTCCGAGGTGAGCGTCAACTCCTTGCATCGTGAAGTAGTTGCCGGTTACGAGTTCGGCGGGAACCACCTCGACTCCACCTTCGATGTCCGTTTGGACGAATGCGAAGCGTGTGCCGGTTACTGCGGAGAACACAGCGCCCGTTTCACGCTCGAGGTCAGCCAGATCCGGAAACGCCATCGTTGCATGAGAAAAACCGTCCAACCGCTTGTAGAGCTCAACAAGCTCTTCCGGATTCTCCGCGGGGAGGTCCCGAATGATGATGGCGTTTACGAGTGAGAAGATGGCAGTGTTGGCACCAATGCCGATTGCGAGAGATGCGACGGCAATAACCGTGAAAACGGGTTTCTTGGTAAGACGCCTAAAACCGTAGCGTAGATCATGCATCAAACGTCCCATCGATCGGCTCCTGTGTGAGGACTATAGCATGTACGACGTGACCGTTTCCGGTGAGGTTTCAAGGGGAGGGGGGGACGGTGGAGGACGGTCCGGCCCTCTTCCCTCCAAGCCTCGCTGGGGACATCTTAGTGACCTTCCAGGTCTCATAGACCTTCGTTCAAAATTGAAACTAACTGACACCGAGGTGCTTAATGCAGCGGCTTAGACGTATTCTGACTCCACTTTTTGTTCTTCTTGTCACTTCCACGATCCTTGTTGCCCAGTCACACCAGACTGAGGATGTTGAGCTTCGGGCAAACGGCTTCGGAGCGGTGGTTGCCATCGGCGATGGCCAGGTCATCGTTGGCGAGCCGAACAATCTCTTCCGTCCAGGAATGGTCTACGTATTCGAAAAAACTTCCTCTGGAGAGTGGGTAGAGTCGCAGGTTCTTGCACCAAGCGAAGGACGCCTCGGCGACAGATTCGGGAGAAGCATCGTGGTCGACGGTAATTCGATGCTGATCGGATACAATCCACGCGGCGAAGAAAACGCGCCCGGGGTTGTCAGCTACGAAAGAAACGATTCGGGTCAGTGGATGCAGTGGGGCGGTCTCGCGCCAGCGGACGGCATGCGCACGGACGGTTTCGGATCCTCGTTAGTACTGGTCGGCCACATGGCCTACATCAGCTCGCCCAATCATGACAGCACCGGTGCAATCTACATATTCCACCGCGCTGACAGCGGTTGGATCGAAGTCGGGAAACTCATGGCCGGCGAGGGCAGTATTGGTGATGGATTCGGTTCGTCGTTAGCCATTTCTGGTAGCCATATGTTGGTAGGTGCTCCCCGCAGCAGTGAGGAAAAGGGAGGCGTCTATCACTTCCATTGGGCGGACAACGAGTGGACCGAACAGGGAATGCTTGTGCGCGGCTCCGCCGAGTCTGACACCCTCTTTGGCACCTCGGTGGCGATATCAGGTAACCGTGCGTATGTGGGAATGCCGCGACATAACGACCGGACGGGCGCCGTGGCGGTGTTCGAGTACAGCGAAGATGAAAGTGAGTGGACCGAGGTGAATCCACTGGTACCGTTTGACGGCCAGGGGTCTGTCAGCTTCGGGCGTGCCCTGGCCACGACGGAAGACGGGATATGGGTCGGTACCCCAGGCACCCGTAGAGTCGCCGGAACCATCCACGCTTTCACAAGTGGCGACGATGGCTGGCGCGGCGTGGAAAAAATCTCTCCGGATGGAGTCCGAAGTTCGCGGTCCTTTGGCAGCGCGATAGCAATTAGAGGAGACCTGGCAGCGGTAGGCATTTCCCGGGGCGACAACGGCGCGGGCGTTGCACTGGTTTACGAGCGGCAGGGCGGGGGCAGGGGCGCCGAATGGATTGCATCGAATCTGCTCGAGTCGCCAGTCGAGGGTTTGGAACCGATAACCGGTAACAGGGTCGACTGTAACGAGGAGGGTGTCGCTGCCGGTTGGAGTTGCCAGGATGTCGATTTGATATCGTTCCTGCCCGTTGCGGATATCGGCGGTGGACGCGGCGCTCGCCTCAATGATATCTGGGGGTGGACCGATCCCGAGTCGGGACGAGAGTATGCCCTGATCGGAAGAAACGACGGAACATCGTTTGTCGATATGACCGACGCTCTCCATCCCCGTTACCTCGGCGATCTGCCTAAGACGGAAGAATCGCCCTCGAGCGTGTGGCGCGATATCAAGGTGTATCGGAACCACGCATATATCGTCTCCGACGGAGCCGGTAATCACGGCATGCAGGTTCTCGACCTCACTCAGCTCAGAGACGTCGGAACGGAGCCGGTGACGTTTACTGAAACATTCCACTACGACAACGTGGCCAGCGCTCACAATATCGTTATCAACGAGGAGACCGGCTTCGCCTACATCGTCGGCGCGAGCAGAGGCGGTGAGACCTGTGGAGGCGGGCTCCATATGATCGATCTTAGCGAGCCAAGTGCACCCACTTTTGCCGGATGTTTTTCCGACGGCGTAACCGGCAGGCGCGGTACCGGGTACACTCACGACGCGCAGTGCGTTACGTACCACGGACCCGACGAAGATTACCAAGGCAAAGAGATCTGTATCGGTGCAAACGAGACGGCGCTCAGCTTTACCGACGTGACAGACAAGGACAACCCGATCGCGATAACCAACGTCAGCTACCCGAACGTCGCCTACGCGCACCAGGGATGGCTTTCGGATGACCAGCGTTATTTCTACTCCAACGACGAGGGCGACGAGCCACGCGACCTAGTACCCAACACTCGCACGTTAGTGTGGGATGTTGCGGATCTCGACGATCCGATACTGGTCAACGAATACCTCGCAACGACCACCGACACCGATCACAATCTCTACGTCCGCGGAGATTACATGTACCAGTCTAATTACGGCGCCGGTCTCCGAATACTCGACATATCGGATCCTGCAAACCCCGTTGAAGTTGGTTACTTCGACACGGCATCGGATGAAGGCTGCTGTGGAACCTGGAGCAATTATCCATACTTCGAGAGCGGAGTGATCGCGGTGACAGGAGGGAACGCTGGAATCTTCTTTGTCAGAAAGAGTGAAGATCTTGTTCCTTAAGATCGGACGGTAAGCAAGGAGCGGGAAACGAGAAACGGGAATCGGGAATCGTGTTCACGGACCCACTGACCCACTGACCCATTGACCCGCTGACCCGCTGACCCGCTGACCTACACAATCGTAGGTTTATTCCGGCGAGGGTGGTGCGTCGATCCCGATCGATTCTCTGTGGCTCCACATCACGTGGGCATCACAGGAACCACCGTTGTGTAAGTAAGGCGCGTTGGGTCGGTGTGCTACCTGAGGCAGCCCGGTCTCCGTTGCGGTCGCGTTGGGAATTTGAAGCAGATGGTATACAGTGATCGAGTCAGGAAGCGATCCATCCGGTTCGATATTTGCCCCGGCCGTGAGTACTAAAGCTCTCCGCGGCGCAGTTATGACCCCTCTTTCCACTGCGGCGCAAAGGCGCTCCCTGAATGCCTCGCCCAGTAACCCCTGATCTGCCAGCATCCGCGTATAGGCGAGAAAATGTTGTAAGGAACGGTGATAACACATCACCGAGAATCGGGCATCGCCCGGAGTATCGCCGATGCACTCAAACAAGCCATTTCCCGGCCTCACGACAACAAGCGCATCGCCTCTCGGGACCTTCAGCGTGGCGGCATCCCGTTCGCCGAACGGAATCGATCGTAACAGGACATCGAACTGCCTCACCTCAGGTCCTTGCGCGACGGCAACAGTCCCAAGCGATACCAGCATCAACGAAACGACAAAGAGCACTACAACACGCCTCATCAGAACCTCCCAGAAACCAATTGAAACAAAGGCAGTTAATATAACGTTAGTATCGTACGATGACTGTCGTACGTCAAGTTGTGTTAGGTTTAATCGATCGTTCGGACCTCAACGGAGAAACTGGTGTCAAAGAAAGTCGAACGCTTACCGACGGCGGCGGAGTTGAAGATTTTGAAAGTCCTCTGGGAGGCTGGCCCGAGCACAGTTCGCGAGATCCACGAGATTCACAAGAAAGAAAAGACGGTACGGTATACGACGGTCCTGCGTCTACTCCAGAACATGCACGACAAAAACTTCGTACGACGGGATGACTCGGAGCGGAGCCACATTTTCTCTGCAAACCTGACCGAGGAGGAGACCCAAACCAAACTGTTGCGCGACCTCGCAGAGCGTGTTTTTAGTGGATCCACCAAGCAACTCGTGCTGCGCGCGCTTTCGACGTCACGGGCCTCGAAGGCCGAACTGGCCGAAATCCGAGAACTCCTGGCGGAATCGACCCACGAGAGTGGATGAGTTAGTCCGGGCGGCACTTCCCGCTCTCAACGCGACCGGCTGGGCACTCGTACATACTCTCTGGGTAGGAGCACTTCTCTGGATTGTTGCTCGCTGTGCGGTTTCGCTTGTTTCACCGCAAAACCCCACCATTAGGTACTTCATTTGGTATGCAACCTTCGCACTAATACTCATACTCCCCTTCCGAATGGGTTCGTTGTTAATGCAGGAACATGCGCGCCATCGCGTTTGGGCAGTCGCAACCGCCGACACTGTGTTGGCCCGGATGAGTGCGGAGCTGATGGCGGGATCACCGGAAAACTCAAATCCTATCGTAGAAAGCCAGGCAGTTCGCCTGGAGATCGAGAGAATGCACGACCAGATGAACCCGACACCGGTGCGAAGCGACGCCGCTATAACACTCGCGTTGGCGATGGCATTTCTGGCGATTGCCTGGGGGACACTTACAATCTGGCGGCTGGACCGCTTCATCCGGGGTTGGCTCCGCGTTAGACGCATTTCCGAGCTTGCACGCGGAGCCCCTCCTGTTTCGTGGACATCGGCGTTGAGGAGAGTCTGCCGGAGGATGGTAATCTCGCGGCCGATTCGTTTAGTGACATCGCATTACATCGACTCGCCCTTTGTGTTCGGATGGCGGAAAGCCACCGTCATGATACCGACCGCATTGTGCAAGGACTTCTCGGATTCTGAAGCTGAGGCGATACTAGCCCATGAAATCGCTCACGTGAAGCAGCGTGACTACGTATTCAATATCTTGCAAGCTGTGGGTGAGGCATTGCTCTTCTTTCACCCCAGCGTGCGGTGGATTTCAGCCCGCATCTCCGAGGAACGTGAGTACCGTTCTGACGATATCGCTTCACGTTCGATCGACGGTAATTGGATCAGCTATGGTGCGGCACTTGCAAAACTCGAAGCTTCGCGTCCGCCGGAGCACGCAATTGCGCTTTCAGCGCGCGGTGGCTGCCTGGTAGCTAGAATTCGCCGACTTCGTGAAGTCAACGCAAAGAAAGTGCGAGCTCGTTCGGCCTGGACAGTGGCGATACTCTTGATAGTTGTCCAGTTCGCAGTACTGACCGCCGCGACGATTCCTAGTGGAGTGGTTGTCGACACCGCCGCCAATGCAATCATGAAATACGATTTGCAGACTTTCCCGATTTGCGCCGGAGACGGGTGCGAACCCAGAAACTAAATCTCGTAAGTCGGAAGTCGCGCCTACCTCAGACCCAGCGCGGTCACAGGAATCCGGTATACGTCCCTGAACCCGCACGGTGGGAAGTGAAGTACAGATAACGGCCGTCCCCCGATAGCGTCGGTCCGTATTCATACTCCGAGGAGTTTATGGGTGCGCCAAGATTTCGCGTGGCGCAACCGCAATATTAACTATAACGAGGACGACGGCCCGCAAATGGCTCAGCGTCCGAGACCCAATCCCATTCACAATGCGGACGCTCCTCCATTTTCTAGGAACCGACGTGCGCGCGCGGTCATCACCACTCGTTTACCGGCTCTTGAAACGAGCGAGCACACGGTTTCAACCAGCATCTCGGTTGGCATCCCGAGCGTGTATGCACTCACGACCTCGATCACGCAGGGAACGACCGGCTCGAAGACGGTACCGTTCGCATCCGTGAGACGTACATCCACCACCGATCCATCCGTCTCAACCGGACCGACATCGAACAACCCGGCTACGATGAACAGAATAGTCAGACCGTCATGAGAATACTCCATCAAATGTGGGATCCTCTGGGGATCGATTTACGTCTTCGTCGTTGCTCGCGACGCCGACGGAGACGCGTAAGGCGCCCACGGCCTCCGAGTCCAGGCACGCGGCGAACCTGTCGAGACTGAACTCTCCAGGTGAAAAGGATTCGAGGCACTCGTACGACTGATCTGCGTCGATATGCAGGGCTGCCTCCGCGGCGCCCGGATTGCAGAAGCAACCACCGCGCAAAGAGATGTTGATATCTGACGCCCGTTTATCGCCAAGTTTGTACGGGATTACATGCCCTTCCTGGTCTATGAAGTTGAAGGCGACAGCCCCGCCTCGGTCTTTCATGTCTAGGGGACCATAGATGAGAACTTTCGGCGCTCCGTTCTCGTGTTCGAGGTTCCGCAGGCCATCGAGAAGAATGCGCGTCGACCGCTCGACGTGGTCATGGATCTTCTCGATTCCAATATGATCGAGGAAATCGAGTCCGCGCGGCACGGCAGAGATAGAAAGAAAATTGGGCGTTCCGTCTTCAAACGCCTCTGCACTGGACTGCATCTGATGCAATCGATTCTGTACGGAGACGTACTCTACCGTTCCGCCTGCAAACCAGGGTCTGTTGAGTCGGCTCAGGGCCTCCCTCTGACCGATCAGCGCTCCGACTCCCGTGGGATAGCCGAACATCTTATAGAATGAAATACAAACAAATTCTGGCGACGCTTCGTGCAGACTCAGCCGATTAGTTGGGACGAAGGCGGCCGCATCGAGTAGCACCTCGTAGCCCTTATCGTGCGCTTCATCGATAAGCGAGGTGGGGTGCTGCACGCCCGAGAAATTCGACTGTGCTGGATAAGCAAGCAGATTTCCGGACGATACCTCCACTTCAGGAAGTATTTCACCAGGTTCACCCATCGCTCGCAACTCATCAGTCAGCGGCAGGTAATCGATAACGGCACCGCGTGCCCGCGCATATTCACGAATACCGTTAACGGAGTTGTGGTTGTCAGCTACAAGCGCAAGCCTGGAACCTTTCTCGAATCGGTACGCTTCCCCCACTAGCTTGAGGGCAGCTGATGCATTTGCCGTAAAGCATACAGCGTACTTCTCATCATCGGCATCGAAAAACTCGAGCACCCTGCGACGCGCATCCTCGATGATTCTGGTCGAGTGAGCCGAAGCGGAGCCTTCCGAATGAGGGTTACCGAGCAGAGTAGTCCTAAGAAAGTCCGCGTGCTCGGTTATGAGCGATTCGGGATAGAGCCCGCTGCCAGTGTAGTCGAGGTAAGCGTGACCGGCTTCGTCGAGTCTCTTGAACTCGCGCGATCTCAGTTCCTCAAACGTACGGGTAGTTTCCCTTGCCAAACCTAGTCCCACCGCTGTGCTCCCTCTGTAATCTCGTTTTCAGTCCTCGGTACCCTTGATACCGCCAGATGGGAACTTAAATCTACCAGCTTTCCTTAGTATGGATACAAGCGCTCATGGAAAGACCACCGTGTAGCGGTTTGACAAGCCGTTCCGCCACGCAGCATATTTGCTGCCCGGCCAATGTGGGCTACCAAAGATCAGGGAGATACACTATGGACTCAACGAGAATCAAACCCTTCCTCGCGGTCACTGCGCTGACGCTACTGGGTGCCTGCGCCGGATCCGAAACCGAGGAGGCGCCGGCTGCCAGCGCGGCTGTATCCTCTGCCGCCCAGCCGGACACGACCGGGGCGGCAATCTGGGCGCACCTGCAGGACGCGAACTACCAGTCGAACTGGGGACTCTGGCCGGGCAAGGGAGAGCTGTATGCGGGTAACGAGCCGCACGGGACGCTGCTAACCACCTACATCAACGAAATCGCAATGGAGGCGTTGACCTCCGGGGCGACATCGATGCCTCCCGGCGCGATCGTGGTCAAGGAGAACTACATGCCGGATAGCACGCTGGCGGCTGTGACCGTAATGTACAAGAGCGCCGGTTATGATGAAGAGCACAACGACTGGTTCTTCACTAAGCATCTACCGAGTGGCGAACTGGCCCAGATGCCCAACGGGATGGCGATGGAGGGACGACTGCCCGGTTGCCAGAACTGTCACGGTAACGTAGCGGCCAACGATTACCTCTTCTCGGGGCAACTCGGGGCCGCTCAGTAAGCGAGATTCAAGCCTGGCGGCGCATGTAAAGGGGTGCCGCCAGGAGATTAGATTCGCGGTCACGTCCTCGCTGAGGGTCCGATGACCGGCCGTAACCGTCCAACAAACAACAGTCAGGTAACCCTCGGACTGGGAGCCAACTGGAAACAGTTCTGGCTGCTAGTCGGTGTCAACGCGTTTGTGGGGGCCATGGTAGGCCTCGAGCGCACTGTTCTTCCGCTCATAGCCGAGCAAGAGTTTGGCCTAGCGTCGCGCAGCGCAGCCCTCTCCTTCATCGCCACGTTCGGTATCGTCAAAGCGGTCACCAATTGGTTCGCCGGCATGTTGTCCGACCGGGTGGGAAGAAAGCGGGTGCTTGTCATCGGCTGGCTTGCTGCGATCCCCGTCCCTCTACTCATAATCTTCGCTCCAGACTGGTCCTGGATAGTGCTCGCCAACGTGCTCCTGGGCATCAATCAGGGTCTAACCTGGTCCACCACAGTCATTATGAAAATCGACCTGGTCGGACCGGAACGACGCGGGTTCGCTATGGGCCTGAACGAGTTCGCCGGATACCTAGCGGTCGGATTAACCGCTTACGCCACGGGCCAGATTGCAAGTGTGTACGGGCTGCGCCCGGAACCGTTCTACCTGGGAATTGCGTTCGTGGCCGTTGGGCTCGTGCTATCGGCACTCTTCGTTCGCGACACAACGGAACACGTTCTTGTAGAATCCCGCGCCGCAGGTGGGGATGCACAAGGTACCGCTCCCAACGACCTTCCGAGTAACCGAGAGATATTCGCGCGCGCCTCCTGGAAAGATCCCGCCATGATGAGCTGCAGTCAGGCCGGGCTCGTGAACAATCTCAACGACGGGCTCGCCTGGGGATTGTTCCCCCTCTTCTTTGCCGCGGCCGCTCTGCCGCTGAACCAGATAGGAATCCTTGCTGCCATTTACCCTACTACGTGGGGAGTTGTGCAGCTGTGGACCGGCGCGTTAAGTGACAGATGGGGCAGAAAGAATCTCATAGCCGGCGGCATGGCGTTGCAGGGGTTGGCACTGATCGGCATCGGGACACTCGACGGTTTCACGTGGTGGTTCGCGGGTGGGGTAGTGTTGGGCATAGGAACCGCCATGGTGTACCCGACGTTGATAGCGGCCGTAAGCGACGTGGCTCATCCTAGTTGGAGGGCGCGAGCTATCGGCGTCTACCGGCTGTGGCGTGACACGGGGTATGCAGTAGGAGCGATCGGCGCCGGAGTGCTGGCGGACTTCTTCGGCCTGGCGGCGGCTATCCTGACCGTTGGTGCGGTGACGCTCATGTCGGGCGCCTTTGTAGCTCTGAGGATGCCCGAAACGAAGCCCCACGTTTGATTCAGAACTGGCGGCGTCTCTACACCTTCTTCAACTTCCACCGTCCCCTTCGAAAGACCAATCCGCTCACCACCGCCAGTGACGAGAACGCCAGCGTCATCGACAGAAAGACACCGAACGGTCCCACGTCAAGGACATGGGACAACAAGTAAGCCAGCGGCAACTCAAGCATCCAAAAACACAACAAATTTATTATGGTCGGCGTCCAGGCATCCCCCGCTCCGTTGAACGACTGCGTAAAAACCATTCCGTATGCATAGAAAAGAAAACCGGTACTCACGGTTCGCAGACACATTACTCCGTATCGCAACGGAACCGGGTCGGACGTAAAAAACTCTACAATCTGCGGAGCGAAGAGCAGAAACAGTGCGCCGGCAATCCCGAGAAAAATCATGTTATACAACCCCGCAATCCAAACCGACTTTTCGGCGCGGTCCGGTTTTCCGGCGCCGAGTGCCTGCCCTACCATCGTCGCCGCGGCATTGCTCATACCCCAACTTGGAAGCAGCGCAAAGATGATCACTCTGATACCGATTGTATAACCGGCGAGTACTTCGCTGCCGAATCCTGCCAGAATCCTGATCAACACGACCCAGCTCGCCATTCCCACGAACACTTGGAACATCCCCGTCGCTGAGATGCGCACAAGTCGCCACATCACCGCCAGGTCCACAACAAGGTGCCGTCGCATCACGGTCAGTCTCGAGGTGCCGCGCGCCAGTATCCAGAGCTGCAGCAGTACGGCAGTACCTCTTCCGATGTTGGTCGCTATGGCGGCACCTTTGATCCCGAGTTCCGGGAACGGTCCAAGACCAAAGATGAGCGTCGGATCGAGCACAATGTTTATTCCGTTCGCGATCCAGAGTACGCGCATCGCCAGGTGCGCATCACCCGCGCCTCGGAAGATTGCGTTGATCATGAACAGCAGTAACACCGTGCCGTTCGCGGTCAGCATGATCTGCGTGTAGCCGACTCCATCTTCTATCACGGCGGACTCGGCGCCCATGAGACCCAGCAGGGTGGGTGCGTAGAGTGCGCCAATTACTCCGAGCACCATCGCGATACCGAGTCCCAGGATTACGGCCTGCACCGCCACACGAGCGGCTCCATCGGGATTTTTCTCCCCTATCCGCCGCGCAACCATGGCGGTGACGCCGATCGAAAGACCGAGCGCGACGGTATAGATGAGGGTGAGCATGGATTCGGTGAGACCGACCGTTGCCACAGCCGCGGAACCGAGCCGCGCCACGAAGAACACGTCGACAACTGCGAATATCGATTCCATGGCGGTTTCGAGCACCATGGGAACCGCCAGCAGCAGGATCGCCCTGCCGATGGGCCCGTCGGTGAAGTCTTGCTGGGAGCCTCTAACCGCTTCAACCAGTGCCGGCCAGAGGCGGAAGCGCTCGCCCGATGTAACCGAGGCGGCTTCAGTCATCGGCGGAGAATCTAGCCATTTTTCTAACAGTGGTGTGTATAGGCGTTCCGAACCGAGGCACCGGCGCCCAACGCTCGGCGACGCATAGGTTTCGCCCGACGTCGCTTCCTACGGGATGGGTTCGTAACGGCACACCTAGAATACCGAGACACGACAACTCTTTTGATACGCACAACCACGTACGCCTCAACTGGGCGGCCAATTAGGAAGCTAGCTTCACTCCCACTCGATCGTGCCGGGTGGCTTGGAGGTAACGTCCAGTGCCAGACCTCCAACCCCCGGCAAATTCAGTATCGAATCCCGAAGTTCCTGCACCAGTGCGCTCGGAAGTTCGACCGGCGCCGCCGTCATCGCACGCTGGGACCTGATCGGCCGCACAACTACCAACTCCCCATCGGCGCCATCGAAAGCCAGTGGCACGAGCACGGTGGGACACTGCCAGATGTCATCGTATAGTCCGTGCCTTCGAAGCGCTTCCATGACAACGTGGTCTGCCTCACGCAGCAGATCCAACCGTTCATGTGTTACGGTACCGGCTACCGGTCGCACTTCGGCAGGGTGAATAGCAACCAGATTCCAGATACAGCGATTGATCCCGGGCACCTCGCCAGTAATAGACGACACGGCATCTATCACATCCCCCCATGGCACATCACCGCTCAACATTACCGGATGTTCGTACGCCCTTAGATCTGCCTTTACACCCACAGATCTGATCGGCAGTAGCAAAGCCTCGAGCCCGAACTGTTTCGCTTTCTGTTCTATTTCAGGCCTTATCTGGTCGAAACCGTCAGTGTCGGCAACACCGTCGCTACAAAGCAATCGCACTCCGAGACCGGGACCGGGGAACGGATGACGGTTCAACATTGCCGCAGGAATTCCCAGGCGCTCTCCCAATTCCCTCACCTCGACCTTGTACAACTCGGCAAGAGGTTCGACGACCTTACCGTGTTCGATCATCTCCTCAATAATCGGCACCCGGTTATGGTGGGTCTTGATCGTGTCGGCCCGGGTGGTGCCACCAGTTTCTACGGTGTCGGGGTAGATCGTTCCCTGGGCAAGGAGATAGTCTTCAATGCCAAGCTCTCGCGCTTCGCGCTGAAACACCTCTATGAACGTATCCCCAATTATCCGCCGCTTGCGTTCGGGTTCCGTTTCTCCTTCCAACGCTTCGAGGAAAACGTCTGAGGCATCACAAAAATGAAAATGCTCGTCCAAGCCGAGTCGACCGAACATCTCCACTACCTGTTTGCTCTCGCTCTTTCGCATCAAGCCGTTATCGATGTGGAGCAGATGCAGTCGATCGGGACCCAACGCCTTGCCCAAAATGGCGGCTGCTACGGTGGAATCAACGCCGCCTGAGGCGAGCAGGAAAACGGATTTATCGCCCACTTGTTCCCGGATTCTCTCTATTTCTTCATCCAGGAAACCGTCCATAGACCACGACGGTTCGCATCCACAGATATCGAGAACGAAATTAGCAATCATGCGGTCGCCGTTTACGGTGTCATCGACCTCGGCGTGAAACTGTAAGCCGTATCTCTTGAGAGTATCCGAGCCGATCGCCGCAAAACGATGCTCGGAGGCGCCGCTCGCCGCCGGAGTGTATCCGAGTTCCTCAAAGTCCGGTCCGATTGCCGTAACCGAGTCATAGTGACTCATGAACACCTGTTCCGTTGGGCCGAGCCCGGCGAATAGCTTGCTTGGTCCGGTGAGGTGAAGGTCGGCTTTGCCCCATTCTCGCCCGCCGTGAATCACCTCTCCACCGTAGTGTTTTGCAATTTCCTGGTGTCCGAAGCAGAACCCGAGGATCGGGATGTCGAGATCGTAAATCTCTTTGGTATACCCAGAATCTTCTCCGTACGACGAGAGGGCCGGGCTTCCGGAGATGATGATGCCGCGGTAGGGATGAAACGCTTCGATCGGGTCTTCCGGCTGGCGAATCTCCGCCAGCACTCCCTGACGCCGTACCTTGGTCGCGATCAGGTGGGCGTACTGTCCGCCGAAATCGATGACCGCGATGGCGTCGTGTTCCACTGCCCTCCTCGTGGTGCTGGTGACCTGGCGTTTACTGCAGCGGAGTTTAGAAGATCACACGCCTCTAGGGAAGTGGGCGCAGCTGGGCGTTGAACGTTACCAATCTGAAGTATCAATAATAATGCTTTATGCAGTGATAACTGTGGAAGAGGAGAAACCGGCGACGCGAAACGTTGGAGCAGGTCACGGGTAGTTGATATTGACTCGTTACCTGCGCATGGTTATCCCGTGGCACTACCGAAACACCCAATTAGCGCTTCTGACGTCGCGCTCACCTTATCGTGGGTTTGGATCCTCTCCGGCTGTTCGGGCGGCTCAACGGGGCCTCTGGGTGACCGAACCACGGCCTCTAGCCACTGTAAACTGAGCCGGACTCAGGGGGGGAAGCGGAACAAGATGTGCTCGCGAACGACACGATAATGGAAATCCGTTCTGTCTCCGCGTTTCTCGATTACTACGAGAGAATTCGCGGCCGTACGAATTCGGTGATCGAGTGTATCCCCGACGAACTGTACGATTGGTCGCCCGCACCCGGAAAGTTTTCGTTTGCCGACCTAATGCGCCACCTTGCCGGCACAGAGCGATATATGTTCGCCGAGAACATGCGATTCCGGCCCAGTAGATATCCGGGACACGGCAAGGAGCTTGCTGACGGCCCGGACAAAGTCCTCAAATACTTCAAGAGAATGCACACTGACGCACTGGACCTATTCCGTGAGTTGAATGACGATGACCTCGAAAAGAAGTGTATGACGCCCGGGGGAGCGAAGATCGCGGTTTGGAAGTGGCTTCGCGCAATGGTCGAGCATGAGGTGCATCACAGGGGACAGATCAATCTCATGCTTGGGATCAACGGCGTTGAAGCGCCACAGATATTCGGGCTCACGTCAGAGGAAGTTCGGGAGCGGAGCGAGCCCGTTTGACATCTACCGAGGCGATGGTGCTAGAAATCAAGCCTACTTCGTCAAGAACACTTAGACCGAAAATCGTGGCAGGCCTGGGGTTGATTTCCGCCATGTTGGGCAACCCGTCGCGTGCAAGCGCCCAGTTCGCCGACAGCGTAACTGCAACCCATGTGGCTGGGAGCGTTTACATGCTGGAAGGAGCGGGAGACGTGATCACCGCTTCGGTTGGCGAAGATGGTGTTCTGTTGGTCGACAATGGATTCGCACAGACAACCGAATCAGTGAGAAACGCCATCAGGAACCTAGGCGGAGGAGACCCCGACATCATCATCAACACGCATTGGCATCATGCTGGAGCGAACGCCGATTTCAGCAACTCAGC
>JACZUR010000010.1 GCA_022573095.1 Gemmatimonadota bacterium
GCCGACAAAGAGATCACCTTTGCCGGCAAAGCGGCTGTTCAAGTGTTTGGGGGTCCACTGGTGCCTGTTTCCGTTAGCGTTCAGGTGGGTGCCGGTGTTACGAAATTCGGTGAGCCTACAGATTTTCTCGGTGAGCTTACGGTCACGACCATACCTATCGGCGTAGGCATAGGAATCAACGTTCCCACTCCCGGTGCCTCCATTGAGCCCTGGATAGCTCCGCGCCTGCAAGTCACTCGGGTGAGTTCATCGCTACCAGGTCTAAGTTCCAATACCGACACGAACGTCGGTATCTCGGCAGGCCTGAACGTCGGTTTTGCGAGCGGGCTGGGCCTTCATTTAGCTGTGGATTACTTGAACGTGACGGGCGCTGGAGCGGAAGATCCGATTACGTTTGGCATCGGCTTGCACTACACGTTCAAGCTTCCAGGTATTGGCGTACCGATGGTTCCGGGCGTCTGAGCACGCATTAGGTACAAAGCGGAAAGGGCTCCCCTGCGGGAGGGGGGGCCTTTTTGTTTACGCAACACGTGACATGATTGCCGCTGCAGCAGCGTCTGCCGCGCCGCGAGAGATGCAGCGCCGCGCGCGCAACCCTCGCTTCCAGCGATAGTCGGCGTCGTTGAGCAACTGGTCCAATTCCGATTGGAGATCTATTAGCGGGTGCTCCGCTCCGAGCGCCACTGCGCCTCCGGCTTTCACTAATGGGTCGGCGTCAGCGATGTTTCTCCAACAGGGTCCGAATACCACCGGAACTCCGAACGCAGCCGGCTCTATGACCGAGTGGAGTTTGTTCTTGCGAAAGCCGCCGCCGACGTATGCCACGTCCGCTATTGCATACAAGTCGCCGAGTAGTCCGAGCTTGTCAACCACGAGACATTCGTGGTCACCCTCAGGATCGTTGCCTGTTAACGATTCAGCAGTCAGTCCGCGATCTCTCGCCGACTGTAACAGGCGGCTGACATTTGAGCGACTGGGCTCATGCGGCGCCGCGATCAGCAGCGGCCGAGTTGCAGGCTCATAGGAAGCCATGCAGTCCAGCAGTGGGTCTTCATCGTCGGCTTCGATACTGCCCGCAACGACAACGCGTCTCGTGGTTTCCTGACAGCCGTTGAATAAATCACTGCGGACTACGGCAGTTCGTTCGAGCACCTGGTCGTGGCGAGGGTCGCCGATCACGTCTATTGCACTCGTTCTTGCTCCCAGTCGTGCGTAGAGGAGTGCATCCTCTTCTGTAACGGCGCCCACGTAGTCTAGAGAGCGATAACTGCGTCGAAAAATGCTCCGCAGTGGCCAGGTCAGTCGCTTGCTGTCACTACGAACTTCCGCCCCGACTACCATTGGCGGGATGCCGCGCTCAGTCGCTTTACTTACTAAATGAGGCCAGACGTCACCGCGCGAGAAGACTAGCACGCCAGGTTTAACAGCATTGAACACGCTGGATAACGCCGCTGGCGGTCCGACCGGCATATAGTCGACCCGATCGACTTCGAACATCGGATACCACTGTTCGACACTGGGGGAAGTATGTGTGAAGATAAACTGTGGCGCGGAGGCTGATGACCGAATACGGTGCAGGATCGGTTCGAGACTGCGAAGTTCTCCGACGGATGCGCCGTGGAACCACAGCAGCGGGCCATGAGATTGTTTTGCCTCAGCCCATGAAATCCAGCGATCTATCGCACCAACGCAACCTCGTAGGCTGCCGGCTAGGCCATGGGGTCCGAATCCAACTCGGGTGTACTCCCGTAGTACTCTTGTGTGTGGCAACGTGCTCATCATATAGGAATGTCATAGGTTCCGATTAATGACGCTACGGGAATACTTGGTTGCAAGCCGAGAGCCGCGGTACAGTATAGCGATGGCTGTACCGCTGCTGATCCTTTACGAGGGTCTGGCGGCAGTCATGACGAGATCCTCGTACGAAGGTGTGCGAAACGGTGCCGACGTTCTCCTCAAGACCATCTTTGTTACGCTCGGCGGGCCCGCAGGAGTCGGGATTTTCGGGTTGCTACTCGCGGGCTTCGGCGCATGGTTGATCGTAAGTGACATCAGGCGTAGGGGTAGACTCATAACCAAAGTCTTTCCGCTGATGCTAGTTGAGAGTCTGATCTATGCCGCACTGCTCGGATCGATTGTAAATGCGCTGACATCGTTGTTGTTGAATCCCACGCTAGCGACCTACCAGGGAGGCGTAGTTCAAATCGGTCTAGGTACTCAGCTCGTGGTATCTCTCGGCGCTGGTCTCTACGAAGAGTTGTTATTCCGCGTACTGCTGGTTACGGGGATCACGGCCGCGTGTACTCGGCTAGGACTGAGGCGAACGCCGGCCGTGGCCGTGGCGGTCCTGGGGAGCGCTCTGATCTTCAGCGGATTTCACTACGTTGGGCCGCTGGGAGATCCGTTGACTCTGCCGTCGTTTACCTTTCGGGCCGTGGCGGGGCTCTTGCTAAGCGGTTTATACGTGGCGCGTGGTTTTGGAATTACTGCGTGGGCGCACGCCCTCTACGATGTTGCGCTTTCGATTTTGATTGCCGCTTAACGCTGTTCCGCAGTTCGAACAGCATATATAGAATCGAGCAAGGGTCTCAGGGCATGCATTGGGGCCGCACCCCTGATCAACCCACCCTCGAGAATAAGTGATGGAGTGCTCTGTACTCCGGCGTCAAAGGCCATACGGGCCTCGGCCCCAATCATGGAGCTCGCCTCCCCCGAAGAGAGACAGCTTCGTAAAGGCTCCCGGTCAAGCCCTGCGGAGTCAGCCAGACCCATGAAATATCCTGCCGGGTCCGAAAGAGGAGCCCAAATTTCCTGAGTGTTGTAGAGATAATCGTGTATGAGCCAAAACTTCTGTTGACGTGCTGCGCACATCGCGAATTCGTGAGCCGCGGGCGCGTTAGGGTGCAATTGAGGTATTGGGAAGTTTAAGAACACGAGCTTGAGTTTGCCTGTGTTGATGTACTCTTCTTCGAGCGCGGGCAGTGTGGAATCGAAAAAGACGAGACATGCCGGGCATTGAAAGTCGGCTGCCTCGTACATCGTCATCGGGGCATCAGCCGAGCCTTTGGTGCGTTCAGCTAGCAGATCGTCCTGCTGCTGTGCAGGTCGGGTCTGTTCTGGAGGCTGGCTGGCCACCGCTCTGTTGCCCGTGCCGGGGTCAGAATAGATCCAGCCCGTAACGGCCGCCAGGGCAACGCCGGCTATCAATAATGGCCTCTTATTCACCTCAACTCACCTCTCAACCTCATGCGACCAATGTAACAGCAAAAACCGTTTGGGTTGCCGTTAGGTTCCAGAATGCACGATAGTGGTCAATGTCGCCAACGCAGCAGCGCGTTGTCCTGGTCCAGGGTCACGATCGTGATGCGCACCCAGCGGCTCGAGTGCACCGCCTGGTTCCAGTAATACTCGAGGTAGGGGTTGGTGGGGTGCCGGCGTCGGGCCAGAATCCACCAGCTACCGGGGGGTAGCGCAATGTCTATACGTCCGGTGGAATCAGTCGTCATCGGCTCCAGGGACCAGCCGAACTCTCGAATACGCTCTCCGACAATACTCGAATATGCCACCAGATGTGCAGCTTCCCACGACCGAACCGAATCGGCCGCACTCCCAGCGCGTCGTGCCAGGTCCGCATCATCCGACAGCAGCTCTCTGACAGATGCCTCGCGCGCAGCTCCCCTCTGCATGAGGCGGGAATAGAGGTCGCGAAAGTCCCGATACAGCCTGCGGTACTGCGTGTTGGTTCGATCCATCCCAGACAGAGCCGCCGAAAGCATCTCCAAGCTGTCCCGTGTGGCTGCCCAGGACGCTGATATTGAGTTTAGTCGGCTGTCGGGCCGCGGTTGGTATTCGCGCAACTCGATCTCGAGTTCCGGAAAGGAGGGCTCGGGGACGGGCGCCATTTCAGCAAGCGAATCGATGATGGCGTCGGGGTCGAAAGGAAACACGTGCACCTCGAGCGAACTCAGGTAAGATCCGTCGAACGCCGATCGGACGGAGATCTCGTGATCGGACGCCGCGCAGCTCGCCAAGCCGAACGGTAGCAAAGACAATATTAGGCGAACGGCGGCGGGCGGTCGCTCGTTTGCTAGCTGACGCAAGCTGTTATGGGAGTTTCGATCAGAGGCGTGTCTTACGGTAGAATGTGTCGTGCCTACCTAGTCGACTACCTCATCGGGAATTATGTAGTTCCACGGGTCGATATTTTTTCCGTCAACGATGACTTCATAGTGGAGGTGCGGTCCCGTGGAAATGCCTGTGCTGCCCACGAGTGCAACTTCCTCGTTTCTTTCGACCCGCTGCCCCACGCGAACCAGAATTCGAGAAGCGTGCGCGTATTTCGTAACGACACCAAAACCATGATCGATCGTGACGAGCTGGCCATAGCCAGGTACCCACCCAGCGTCGATAACGGTGCCAGCGGCACTGGCGATGATGGGCGTGTTCATGTCCGCCGATATGTCAATTCCCTCATGAGCTCGAGCTTCACCGTGAATGGGGTGCACGCGGTCCCGGCGGAAGCCGCTGGTAAACCAACTGAGGGCTGATGTTATCGGCCGAAGCGACGGGGTTCGCCGCAGCCGTTCGACGTGCGCCGTCAGACTGTCTTCCGCTTGCTGAAAGGAGACCGATAGAATGCTGGCGCGCCGCACCAACCCGTCGAGAGCTTCACGCATGTCGAGCGAACGGTTCCCCAACAGGCTCTCGGCAAGGGACTCGTCTTCGGGGCTCGGGTCTGCGGGACCTCCGACACCAGCCTGAAGCACGGCAGGGTCCGTCGCTTCCAGTCCGGCAAGCAGTCTGATTTGGCGGTTGCGATCCGTGATCGCCGCAATCGTGTCACCAAGCGTGGCTACGACCGTCTCCGCTCGATCCAATTCCTGAGCGAGAAGGCTGTTCGTTTCCAGTAGGCGGTCAAGACGGGAGATATCGATCGACTTAGTAACCGCAATGTAGGTTATGGCCGATCCCGCCAGCAGCACGAGAGCGAAAACACTGGCGGCCACTTTGAGGCCGAACTTTGATATGCCAATTGATTTCGATAGCCCCGAACCACGGGGGACAAGTACTACGGTCCAACGGCTTTCTGCCATCCGATCTTCTCTCCAATAATGCCCGCTAATGCCCGCGGTAACTTTCGGGGAATAACTGCCAACCCGAGTGGGATAAGAAATTTACGGCCCCCGAACCAAGCCTGTCAAGGGTTTGTGTCACATCTAACTTGTTGTGATACAAGGGTTTACAGGTCTGAAATATGGTCCTTTGGGAATAGTGGCGCCAGTTTGGTCACCGAGGAACCGGCCAGCCTTGGGGAGCTGATTTCCTGCCAGTTGATATCGGAAACTTCGCCGTGCAATCCCAGGGCTCTCGTCACTTCGCGGACCTTGGTGGGGAGGAACGGAGCGGCCGTCGCAGTGATCCTGAACAGACAACGTGCCAGTGAGGCGAGCGTTGCATCGAGCAGCTCGTCCGATTCTTCCTTGGCCAATGTCCACGGGGCCATCTCCTCGATAAACGAATTGGCGTCCGCCACCAACCGCCAGATCGCTTGCGCCCCCAGGTGAAGGAGCATCCCATCCATCGCGTCCGCATACTCCGTGAGTGCCTCCATTCCGGAGTTGTCGAGTGACATCGTGTCGCCGCTTTCCGGCACCTTTCCGGCCCGGTACTTCACAATCATGGCCAGTACGCGGCTAGCAAGGTTGCCGTAGCCGTCGGCAAGATCGGATGTGTAGCGCGCGTCGAAACGTTCCCAAGAAAAATTCCCGTCGGCGTCCCAGGGCACTTCTCTAAGCAGAAAGTATCGCAGCGCATCCGTGCCGTGGCGACTCATGGCTTCCTTGAGTTCGATGCGCACCCCCGCAGTCTTCGAGAACCGGCCACCGGATGTCTTCACCCAACCGTGTGACCAAACTCCACGCGGCAGCGGGAGGGCGGCGGAGCTGAGCATCGCGGGCCAGATGACGGCGTGGAACCGAGCTATGTCCGGACCGATGACATGCAGGTCGGCAGGCCACATCTCTTCCCATCCGCTATCTGGGAAACCGGTTGCCGACAGGTAATTGATAAGCGCGTCAAACCAGACGTATACAGTGTGGGTCTCCTCCCCCGGCCATGGGATGCCCCAGGGTACCCGCGCCCGGCTTACTGAAATGTCCTGCAAGCCGCTCTGAACGATATTACGAATTTCATTCATCTTCGCCGGTGGGCGGAGAAAATCGGGATTCGATTCGTAAAGTTGAAGAAGCTCATCAGCGAACTTCGAGAGTTTGAAGAAGAAGTTGGGTTCCTCCACCCAAGCAACTTTCAGATTAGGATGTTCGGGGCAGCTACCGTCATCGAGGTCTTTGTCCAGTTTGAATGCCTCACAGGAGACGCAGTAAAATCCTTCGTAGTTGCCTTTATAAATATCATCCGCGGCGAGGATACGCTCCAGCAATTTGGTTACGCATCGCGTATGCCTCTCCTCCGTAGTACGAATGAAATCAGTATTGCTTATGTGAAACTCGCGCCACGTCTCCTGGAACATATCTGCAATCCGATCAACCCATTCACCGGGCGGCGTGCCAGCCTTCTCCGCTGCTTGCAGAACGTTTTGCCCGTGTTCATCCATTCCAATTACGAAATGAACGTCGTCCCCTCGGAGTCGGCGGTAGCGAGCGATGCAGTCAGCGCCAAGTTTTTCGAAAGCGTGCCCGATGTGCGGTTCGCCATTGGAGTAGTCAATGGCGGTTGTGATGTAGAATTTTGCCAAAGTTAGCTGGATGGGTTCTCGGCGTCGCCGCCGGAATGGCCCTCGTTCTTCTTGTCTTGCGTCTTCTTTCGGCGATGGCGCCGTGACCGGCGCGACCTGCTGGATTTTCGCGGGGTAACCGCGTCCACCGCTTTGTCGGTGGTAACCGGTGTATCGCCTTCGTCAAATGTAACCAGGCTCGACGGCGGTTGCGCCACCGGAGTCTCCACCAGAGACATTTCTTCTTTGAGTTGAACCAGGGGCACGGCTCTCGTGGCGCCGTTTTCAGATCTCAACAATACTCTCTCGCGGAATATGTCTACCGACTCGACTACCTCGCTACCCACTGAAGTAACGAGAGTCTTACCCTCCTTGGGGAATCTACGTCTCGTGGTCACGTAGAAGTCATGTTCGTAGCGAAGGCAACAGAGCAACCTTCCACACCCTCCGGAAATCTGCGACGGATTGAGTGACAGGTTCTGATCTTTGGCTAGGGAAAGACTTACGGGTTGAAGTTCGGGTAGCCACGACGAGCAACAAAACTGACGACCGCAGCGTCCCAATCCATCGAGTCGTTTCGCTTCGTCACGAGCGCCGATTTGCCGGAGCTCAATGCGTGTTCTGAAAAGTGCGGCAAGGTCTCTTACCAGAGCACGAAAGTCCACGCGCTTGTCGGCTGTGAAATAGACCGTCAGCTTCTTGCGGTCCCATTGCCATTCAGCATCTGAGACTTTCATTACCAGATTATGCTCGACAACGCGCTCTGCGACTTTACGGCGGATATCCTCTTCTGCTTTGCGAAGTTGGCCGAGTAGGTGGGTGTCGTGGCCGGAAGCCATTCGCAGGACCTTTCCGGTTGTCTGCTTCGCGCCTTTCGAACACCCGCTACACCCTGTGCCGCACTTTTGTTCGGCGACATCGCCGGTGGCGGTCACTTTACCTAGATCTTCACCGCGTTCGACCGCCACAACAACTGAAGCTCCGATCGATATCGGATCTTCAGTGCTGTCCCATGAAAAGTATTCTTTGCGGTTGCCTTTGAACCGCACTTCTATCATTTGGGGCAAATCAGCCCTCTAAAAACTGTCCCATCTTCAGAAACTTCTGCGTCCTTAATTCAACCAGTTCATTGTAATCGATTTTTACTAGATCGGTTAGACTCTTTTCTAGTGCCTTGCCCAGCAAACGGTGGGCTTCTTCCGGGTTAACGTGCGCTCCACCGAGAGGTTCCGGAACTATCTCGTCTATCAAACCGAGGCCCAAGAGGTCGGGAGCGGTAACTTTCAGTGCCTTCGCTGCCCGCTGCTTTTGGGTCGCGTCGTTCCAGAGTATTGCCGCGCATCCTTCGGGAGAAATCACCGAATAAACAGAATTTGCGAGCATCAAGACCCGGTCTGCCAGGCCGAGAGCCAACGCTCCGCCCGAGCCTCCCTCACCGATGATCACTGCGATAAAAGGCGTTCTCAGAGTTGCCATTTCTTGGAGGTTGTGCGCGATCGCCTCCGCCTGTCCGCGTTCCTCCGCGCCGAGTCCCGGATATGCGCCGGGAGTGTCGATCAGGGTTATTATCGGCGCCGAGAAGCGCTCGGCCATGTGCATTAGGCGTAGCGCTTTGCGGTATCCCTCCGGGTGAGGCATGCCGAAGTTTCGGCGCAGATTCTCCTTGGTATCTCGCCCTTTTTGTTGCCCAATTACTATTACCGGGCGTCCGCTGAATCTGGCCCATCCCCCAACGATGGCGGGATCGTCGCGAAACAACCGATCACCCTTCAGTTCGGTAAACTCAGTGAACAGACTTCGTATGTGGTCCAGCGCGTACGGTCGACGTGGGTGTCTAGCTACCTGCACTCTCTGCATGGGAGTAAGATTCGAGTATATTTCGCGCCGCAACTCGCCGAGTTTGGCCTGCAGAGGTGCGACGTCATCCTCCACCTCAATCTCCCGCTCGCCGGCTAAGCGACGTAAACGTTCTATCTGGCGTTCCAGCTCGACGAGCGGCTTTTCGAATTCAAGAATTGCTACGGTCACCTTGGAATCTACACCTTAACCAGCTTCACACGGTCTTTTCCGATGATGTCTCTCAGCGATGCGAGAAAATCATCCGTGATTTCCACTCTGTTAGTTTTGGCTCTCAGCCGCGCCGTCGACCCGTTGCTGTCGCTCCAACTCACGGTAACCGGCGCCGGTCCCGGGTGGGCGGCGCAAAGAGCGGCCACCGCCTTCGTCGAACCTGGGTCCGGCGGAGAATCGGCGGTCCAATGTAGCTCAACACCCAACTCACCAGAAGACTTCAGCACGTCGAGCGGCCGGGCACCTTCCACGATAAACGGCGCTTGATCTTCACCGCGGTCGCGCACACTGTATCCCCCGGTCAGCAGTAGGGCGGCGTCGACCGCAATAATCCGCGAGAGTTGTCTCCACCTTTCAGGAAAAACGATGGCCTGTGCCGTTCCGTGAAAGTCTTCCAACGTAAGGCGTGCGTACTCTGCCCCCGATTTTCGGCTTGTTTTTCGGGAAACCGCGGTGACCACTACAGCTGCCGTTACCTGATGTTCGCTCCACGATCCCAGTGTTGCTGAAGTTCTGGTTCCGAACGCGGCTACCTCGTCTCGATACTGCTCCAGCGGATGGCCTGAGATAAAGAAACCTAGTACCGCCTTTTCCTTCGCAAGCCGTTCAGACTCGGGCCACGGCTCAGCATCTACCAGTGCGATCTTTGACTGTGATTTCTCCGCGTTTTCGTCGCCAAAGAGCGATCCCTGTCCGGCGTCCCGCTCAGTTTGAACAAGCTGGGCCTCTGCAAACGCTACGTCGATCGTCGCGGTCATGCGGGCTCGATCCGCGTCAATGTCGTCCAGTGTTCCGGCTGCGATGAGTGATTCGAGTACGCGCTTGTTGCAGAGCTTGAGATCAATCCTCTCGCAGAACTCCTGTAACGACGTATAAGGTCCCGCTTCGTTACGGCCGTCGATGATGGACTGAATGGCGCCGTGACCGACGTTCTTGATGGCCCCCAACCCAAAGCGGATCTGTTTGTCACCGATCACCGTAAACGTAAATCCTGACTCGTTCACAGAGGGTGGCAGCACTTGGATTCCGAAGCCTCGCGCATCGTTGATGTACTGGACAACTTTGTCGGTGTTTCCGATTTCAGATGATAGCAGAGACGCGAAGAATTCCTCGGGATAGTAGGTCTTTAACCACGCCGTTTGGAATGCCAGCATGCTGTAAGCCACGCTGTGAGATTTGTTGAACCCGTAGCGTCCAAACGTCTTGATCTGCGCCGCCAAATCTTCGATTACTCTCCGCTTGTGCCCCTTGTCGACTGCGCGGCTCACAAACCGCGCCAGCTCGGCATCGATCAACTGTTGGTTTTTCTTTCCTACCGCTTTTCGTAGCACATCCGCTTCTGCTAAAGTGAAACCAGCCAAAACGTTCGCTATTCGCATCACCTGTTCTTGATAAACTATGACTCCGTAAGTGGACTTGAGTATGTCTACCAGGGCAGGATGAGGGTAAGAAACCGCCTCTTCGCCATTTTTCCGGCGTATGTATACCTTGTGCATGCCCGAGTCCAGTGTACCCGGCCGCACGAGAGCGTTGGTCACAACGAGGTCGTCGAAGCAGTCGGCTTTCAACTGCCGCAAGAGGTCTGTACCCAGGGCTGACTCGAACTGAAATATTCCCGCTGTCTTTCCGGCACGAATCAGCTTGTAGACGGCAGGGTCGTCACGATCCAAGCGATCCAGGTCGATAGTCTTATCGTGTCGCTCATGGATTGACTGAACGGTGTTGTGAATTACGGTAAGCGTTCGAAGGCCCAGAAAGTCGATCTTCAACATGCCGACCTTCTCGAGACTGTTCATGTCGTACTGCGTGATTATCGCGTCATTGCCGTCTCGCGCCGCACCAGTTCTCTGGGGCTGGGTACAAACCGGCACGTATTCGTCCAGCGGTCCCGGTGCTATGACAATCCCGGCGGCATGCACTGAAGCGTGCCGTGAAAGACCTTCGATACGCTGACTCAAGTCGACCAGCCTGGCTACGTTAGCGTTTTCCTTGCGGAGTTGGGCAAGTTCGGGAATCTTCTTCGCCGCTTCAGCAACGGACAGGGAATAGGCCGGTCCCGACGGTATCAGTTTGGCTATCTTATCAGCATCTGCCACCGGCATGCCCAATACCCGGGCGATGTCCCTCACTGTAGCCCGGGCTTTTAGCGTACCAAAGGTGATTATCTGTCCGACGCTGCCTTTGCCGTAGCGCTGCCTCACGTACTCGATGACCTCTCCGCGCCGCTCGAAGCAGAAATCGATATCGATGTCGGGCATGGAAATGCGGTCCGGATTCAAAAAACGCTCGAAAAGCAAATCGAATTCCAACGGGTCTACATTCGTGATTTCGAGCGAGTATGCTACGAGTGACCCGGCCGCGGACCCACGACCCGGTCCGACAGGTATGCCGCGGTCCTTGGCTGCCTGAACGAAATCCTGAACGATGAGAAAGTACCCCGCGTAGCCGGTGCGAGTTATTACGTCGAGTTCGTACTCCAGGCGGTCCTTCACGTTCGGCGGGAGTGGACTGCCATAACGGTTCTCCGCACCCTTTGTGGCCAACTCGACCAGCAGTTCGTTGTCGCTGCTGTAACCAGCCGGCCGAGGGAATTCAGGAAGGAAATACTTCTGCTCGAATTCGAACTCGCAGAGATCCGCCACTGCCTGTGTGTTGGATAGGAGCTCCGGTTTTCCCGGGAAGAGCTTGGCCATCTCCTGTTCTGTCTTCAGGTAACTTTCTTGCCCGGTGAACCTGAAGCGATTCGGATCGTCGAGATCCTTGCCGGTTCCGATGCATAGCAAGACATCATGCGCCTGTGCGTCTTCACGATAGAGATAGTGAGAATCGTTTGTAACCAAGACCGGAAGTCCGAGTCGATCCGACAGGTCGAACATTCCCTCGGCCACGATCTGTTCGTCAGGTATGCCATGATCCTGAACTTCCAGCCAGAACCCGTCGGGTCCAAACACGCCGGCAAACCATTCGGCCGTTTCCTTCGCCCGCTCGAAGTTGCCTTGGCGGAGCCAAAGCGACACTTCTCCCGACAGGCATGCGGCGAGACACACTATTCCCTCTGAATAGGTCTCCAGCACCTCTCTATCTATGCGCGGCCGGCGGAAATAGCCTTCGCGATGGCCTATCGACGAGAGTTTGATGAGATTCTTATAACCCTTCTTGTTACGGGCAAGGAGAACGAGATGGGAGTAATTACTGGGAGCCCAGTCAAGCCGCTCTCTTGCGTGCCGGGAGCCGAAAGCCATGTAAGCCTCGAAGCCAAGTATCGGTCTGATACCGGCCGCCCGAGCCTGCTCGTAAAAAGTGAATCCACCATACAGGTTGCCATGGTCGGTCAGGGCGAGGCTGTCCATACCCATTTCACGGGTGCGTAATACCAATTCCCCGATTCTACTGGCACCGTCGAGGAGCGAGTACTCTGAGTGAGTGTGAAGATGAGTGAAGCTCACAGTTCTGGCTGTCCGTTCAGATTGAATACATTTAGTTGCAACAAGAATATCGAGTTTTTCATGGCCTGGAACTGCGCTGATTCGTAATACGTTGATATATAGTGACTTACGCCGCCATGCCCTCGTTTTATTCACCCTTGTGAGGG
This sequence comes from Gemmatimonadota bacterium, assembly GCA_022573095.1. Taxonomy (GTDB): domain Bacteria; phylum Gemmatimonadota; class Gemmatimonadetes; order Gemmatimonadales; family GWC2-71-9; genus B16T1B5. The sequence goes on from JACZUR010000010.1 coordinate 12,396, forward strand.
TTGAGGTAGTGGGCGGAATGGAGCTGTATGATCTTAAAAGGCTCCATCGAGCCGGGCAATGTGTACGCTGAAATAAGTTCCCAGGCCGTCAACCAAAATCCGTTGTCTCTTGCTTGAAAGTTAGGGTGTCTTGTTTGATCGCTTGAAATTGATGGGTATCGTTGTGCTGGCTGGGACCGCTGCAGCGTGCGGAGGCGATGATCTCTTGGTGCCGGACAGCATAACAAAGGTCTCGGCTACCGACGGTCAGTCTGCCCCCGCCGGTTCAAAATTGCCACTGCCGCTTGCGGTCGAGGTTCTCACATCTGATGCCCTGCCCGCGCTGAGAGCGGAGGTAAAGTGGACGGTCGCATCGGGGTCCGCTACGCTCTCAGACATGCTTACACTGGCTGACGGTGCGGGCCGTGCTCAGGCGGGGCTCACGTTGGGTCCCCAGGTCGGCTCCGTTACCGTGCGCGCCGCGCTGAATAGCAAACCGGATCGGTTCGTGGAGTTTACGGTGGTAGCGACGGATCCCCCGGTGATCTCGAGGTTGATCCCGAGCCAGTTCTCCGGGGGCGACACGATCATCATTGAGGGCACAGGTCTGGGTAATGCAACGGCAGTGTGGTTCGGCAGAATTCGCGCCAGCGTGCTGGCCGCGAATGCCGCAGCGGTGACGGCTGCAGTCCCTTCCTGCCTCGCCCCGGGTCCAACTCCGGTTTCGCTGGCCGTGGGGTTAGCTATTTCTAATGCCGTCGAGGGAAGTTTTCAGGCGCTCCAAGGCCTGATCGATCTACGCGTAGGAGAGTACATGAGCGTGTCCGGAAACGAGGTTTCCGGCTGCGCGATGTTCCCCGCATCTGGTCCCGACACCGTCGAGTACCTGGTGGCGGTCCAGAGTACGACTGGAACTCCCGACTTGACCGGCACCTACTTGCTGAGTGGTGACTCTCTAGTTACCGCTACTGCGGTTCCACCTCGACCACCGGCTGAAATCCCGTTGTCGCTTCGCTTTCACGATTTCCTTCGATCCATGGAATCGGAGATAGCGGAGCTTCCGCGACCGCAGATGCACCCGCTTCCGGTTGCGCCTCAGGCGGCGCTACGAGTTGGTGATAGGAAAAATTTCAAAGTCTGCAACCGGATCGGATGCGACGCGGCTGACGAGTTTAGCGACGTTACCGCCGAAGCTCAGTTCGTCGGTCAACGAGTCGCAATTTTTCAGGACGTCGAGGCTCCGGGTAACGGCTTTACTCGGCAGGAGTTTGCCGTGCTTGGCTTAGACGCGGAGCAGGTTCTGTACGACGTCGCAACCCGTTCCTTCGGTGCGGAATCGGACGTGGACCAAAACGGGCTGGTGAACTTTCTTCTTACACCTGTCGTCAATCGCTTGACTCCCGAGACTCAGTGCTCGCAGTCGTTTATCAGCGGATTCTTCTTTGCAATCGATATCGACCCAGCCTTTGCTAGGGATGAGAGGTCCAATCAGGCAGAGGTGTTTTATGCGGTAGTGCCAGATCCCCTGGGTACGGTTACGTGCACCTTTGATAGGGCAACTGTGCGAAGGGTCACGTCTGTGACTTTCGTGCATGAGTTGCAGCATATGATCAACTTCAATCAGCATGTACTCTTGCGTGACGGGCCGGCTGAGGAACTCTGGTTGAATGAAGGACTCTCACACCTCGCCGAAGAGCTTTCCGGGCTGCAGTTTCTCCAGAACGGAGATTCTGAGATGTTCAGTGACCTCGTGCGTGGAGACATGTTTAACGCCTTCAAGTATTTGAAAGCGCCCAGTTCATTTTTCACCATTACTACGTCGGGGACTGGGAGCCTGGAGGAACGCGGTGCAGCATGGCTTTTCCTCCGGTGGATTCTCGACACTCACGGAAGTGGTTTGGCGAGAGAACTCGTCGAGACGGACCTGACAGGAGCAGCGAATGTAGAGAGGGTCGCCGGTGAACCTATCTCAACTCTGCTGTCAGACTGGTTCGTTGCGAATTATGTATCGGACCTACCCGGTTTCCCGACACCTGAGCGGCTTTCTTACACGACCTGGGACTTCCGCACGCTGTTCCTAGATCTCCACCGGCAGTCGCCCGGCGAATTTGATAGAGTCTTTCCGATCGTTCCCGCGATTCAAAACAGCGGTGCCTTTCAGTCCAGCGGTGTGGTCAAATCTGGATCGGGTGACTACATCACTGTGATTCAAGAGGGTGGGGCGCCCAGTTTTGCTCTGATGCTCTCAAATTTATCCGGGCAACCTCTGTCCAGTGGTCTAGATGTAAGGATGCATATCATAAGGATCAGGTGATGTGACCCGGACAATCGTAATGGTGACCGTAGCGCTGACCTCGCTGGTAACGGGGGCGCTGTCGGCGCAGCGTGAACTCGTGCTGTTGCGGTCGCCGGCGTCAGTGCGCATTGCTGGAATGAACGGCGTGGGTACCGCGATGATGGGAGACGCCGGTGCTGTGTTCACGAATCCGGCGGGACTTGCCACGATCCGGCATGTGGCCCTCGAGAGTTCGTATCGGACCACTCCGCTGGATGGCTATATCGTTCTCGGGGCGCTCGCCTGGCGCCTGAAGCAACTCAACTTCGGTGCAGGCCTGCAGTATTTCGATCGCGGGGTGCTGCTAGCAAACCGACTGGATTCTGCGGTTGCAGCACCTGCCAGTTCGCAGAAAAGCTATGAATGGCTCGCAGTGGGCTCGCTAATTTACAGGTATGGACTTATCGCGTTTGGAGGGTCTGTAAAGGCAGCTCGCCAGCAGGCGCAAGGTGTACGGAGACGTGCCATCGGAGTCGATGCCGGAATAACGCTGGCGGTGTTCGACATCATGGCACTTGGTTTTGCCGTCCAGAACATTGGCGGAAATTTACGGACGGACTCGGACCTCGTGCTTCCCAAGCTTTCCAGGTTCGGCTTCACGATGAACTACGTTGATCCTCAGGAGACGCTCAGACTGCTTTCCTCAATCGAGGTGCAGTGGCCTGAAGGACACGAATCGAGGGTTGTGCTGGGGATCGAGGGCGGTGTTGTCATCAGTGGTGTAGGAGTCAAAGGCCGGTTGGGTTGGGGAGGTGGTGAATTCGGCGATCGCTCCAACTTTACGTTTGGAGCCAGCCTTGATATCGGCCGTACCAATATCGATTTCTCGTCGGAGCGGGAGAGCCTGCTTGGAGAAACAGCGCAGCGAATAGGGGTACGCATCAGGTTGTGAGCGGCCGAGACTCCGGGTCGAGGACGCTGCTCCGAAACATGTTCAGCACCATCGCGCTGGCGCTCGGCTTCAGTGCCATGATCCCACTCATAAGCCCAGATTCCCGCTTCCTCGCACGTTCAGCCTACGAGGAGGCCAGGATACTGCTGCAACGCCAATCCATTCAAGAACTCGTCGCCGACTCCTCAACTGACGCAGTATTGCGCCGGCAACTTCATTTGGTTGTCCGAGCACGAAATTTTGCACATGAGACGCTGGGGTTGGACGTTGGCGAGACATACACAATGTTCAGCGACGTAAGACGCGATACGCTCCTTCTGGTCTTGACGGCGAGTCCAAAGACTGAGTTGCGTACTTATACATGGAGATTTCCCATCGTGGGGAGATTGCCATACAAGGGTTTCTTCAGTGTACGGGAAGCAAGGGCCGAAGTCGAAAGACTAGAAAGAGACGGATACGACACCTACCTGAGGCCTTCCGGAGCTTTTTCAACCCTTGGCTGGTTCGATGACCCATTGCTTTCGACCGCCTTGTCGAACGATCCACTAACACTGGTCTCAACCGTTTTACATGAGGTAACTCATAGCACACTGTATCTACCGGGTGAAGCGAACTTCAACGAGAGCTTTGCTTCGTTCGTGGGCTTTCTTGGCGCACATGCCTTTTTCCGAGAAGCGGGCGACGCCCGCAATGCCGGTAGAGCGCTGGCGATCTGGCGAGATGAGATACGTCTGCAGAATCTCTACACCTCGCTGCGGCGGGAATTGGAGTTTCTTTACAGCCAGTCGCTGGATGATTCAGTGGTTTCTGCGAGGAGAGAAGAAGTCTTCGACGCCGCCCGTGATAACCTGAGAAGTGGTGTCGGTGGGGAACTCGAGGTGTATGACGGTGAAAGATTGGCTGACAGGCCCTTGAACAATGCCAGCGTGCTTGCAAGCGGGATCTACCGAAGCCAGTTGGACCTGTTTGAGGAACTGCTTAGGCTGGAAGACGGTAGTCTACGGGCGGTAGTGGAAACCATCTTGGAACTGACCGCTACGGCGGATGGTACGGGACCTTACTCGCTCGTCCAGAGTTACCTCGAGGTTGCTAAGCAACTCTAGGTTCGACGGAGCGGTCATTTGTTTGGCTTAAACACGAATCTATATTACGCGTATGTCCAGCATCAGTGAGTTTGTAGAAGACACGAAATCGCAGGCGGTCGACGAGCTGTCTGATCTCTTGCGGATCCCAAGTGTCTCGACTGTGTCGGCCCACGACAGTGACTGCCGTCACGCGGCAGAGTGGATCGAGCAGTATCTGAAACGACTGAATTTCAGCCGAACGGAACTGAAGGCCGACGAGAATCATCCGGTCGTGTGGGGTGTTGGTCCGAACGCTCCGGGCAAGCCGACGGTGTTGGTTTACGGTCACTACGACGTTCAGCCTCCTGATCCGCTGAGTCTATGGGAGTCAGATCCATTCACACCAACCGTAAGAGATGGAAAACTCTACGCTCGGGGAGTGTCCGACGACAAAGGACAGGTGGTTGCAGTTTTGAAGGGATTCGAGGCGGCGGTACGGAACGGCGAAGTACCGGTGAACCTGCGAGTGCTGATTGAAGGTCAGGAGGAGAGCGGCGGTGAGGTTCTGTTCGGCTTGTTGGAGCGCGAGCCAGAGCTAACCGAGGCTGATGTGGTCGTCGTATCCGATATGGCTTACTATCTACCGGGATATCCGGCGGTGTACACAGGTCTGCGTGGCATCTGCTACGCCGAGATTACCGTGCGGACTGCGAAGGCCGATCTCCATTCCGGTGCCTACGGTGGAGTCGCGCCCAATGCGCACGAAGCCCTGCTGCGTATTCTGGCTAAACTCAAGGCGCCGAGTGGAAGAATCCGTATACCCGGACTCTATGACCTCGTAGAGAGACCGTCCAAACAAATCTTGAATGGATGGAAGTCTCTTCCGTTTAGTGAAACCAAGTTTCGCAAACACGAGGTCCGATCCCGCGCGTTGACGGGTCTTTCGCGGTACACTGTTCTTGAGCGTCTTTGGGCATTGCCTACTTTTGAGATTCACGGCATATCCGGAGGATTTACGGGCGAAGGTGCGAAGACCGTAATTCCGTCAGAGGCTATGGCTAAGGTTAGCCTCAGATTGGTCCCGCGACAGACTGCGAGCAAAGTACTGCTACTTCTCAAGAAAGCGGTGCGGGAGCTCGCGCCAAGTTATGCCGATGTTGATATCCGCTCCATTCACAGTGGCGATCCAGTACTGGTGAATACTGACGCTCCGGTTTTCGAATCTCTTTCACGCGCATTCGTGGAAGTGGAAGGCAGGGCGCCGGTATTGATTAGATCAGGCGGTTCAATCCCCATTGTACCCGAGTTGCGGAAGCGCGGAGCAACCATGATCCTGACAGGCATTGGACTTCCTGACGATGGGTTGCATGCACCCAATGAAAAATTGAATCTAGATCAATTCTACAAGGGTATGGAGGTCTTCGGCCGTTTCTTCGAGTTACTGGGAGAAGCCTGACGCGAAGCGCACTACGGAGTTTGTGAGGCGGTAAGTCCCATATCCTCGAGTGTCAGCATCTGGGGAGTCAGTTCGAAGACCTCGCAGAATCCCAGGACTATCTGATCGATCGACCGTCCCCAAAGATCGGCGGGTGCTCTTTCTCCGAGTTCAACTCTCAGGCTGGTCATTGCGACGTTGGGGATCCCGCACGGCACGATCAGATCGAAGAACGATAAGTCCGTCGTTACGTTGAGAGCAAAACCGTGCCAACTCACCCATTGTTTTACGTGAATTCCTATGCTGGCGAGCTTGCGGTCACCTATCCACACCCCGGTGTATTCCTTGTTGCGCCGTGCCTTCAAGCCGAGTCCATCCACTGCGACTATGATGCTCTCTTCTATACGGCGCAGGAACCAATGAAGGTCGCGCTTGTGCTCTTTGAGATCGAAGATGGTGTAGCCTACAAGCTGCCCTGGACCGTGGAAGGTTACGTCGCCTCCGCGCTCGACCTCGAAGATTTCTATTCCCCGGGCCTCCAGAAATTCGCTAGGGGCGCTCACGTGATTTGTGTCGGCGGTTCTGCCTAGAGTGACGACGGGGGGGTGTTCTACGAGTAGGAGGACGTCCCTCTTCAGCGACCCGTCTATTCGTGCGTGCGCTATGGACTTTTGAATTTCCCATGCTTCGCCGTAGGACATCCGGCCGAGGCCGACGACGGCCAGTTCGCTGCTGGTCACGTTGCGTTCCGGGCCTTCTGGGCCGAGTAAGCCAGAGCCAGCAGTAAAACCACCAAGTAAGCTAACAGTGTTGCTGCGCCTCCGATGCCATCCAGCGGCGCGGTGAGTGCTATGAGGAAGATGCCTCCCATCGCCGAAAGTGCACAGCTTACGCCTCGCCTCCAGATATCGTTCAGCTGGGCCGTCAAGTTCCAGGTTATAGCAACGGATGTGGCCACTGCGATGAGAATAGTGATGGCCAAGAACAAGAACGCAGCTTCGCTTCCGGAGTCAAAGTGCCTGGTCGTAAGATCGCGGAACACGAGCAGGCCGGTAGTGACTATCGACGAGCTGGCCGTAGCGCCGGTAGCGATACTCGCAATTGCCAGTACAACGGGGTCTCGAACCACGGCGGTGTTAAGCGTGGATCACGCGTCCCATTGAATCGAGTGCCGCCTCAGCTATCGCTTCACTAAGGGTCGGGTGGGCATGCACAGTGAGTTCCACTTAT